>NZ_DF968327.1:0-28981 GCF_001270025.1 Streptomyces azureus
TCCCGGCCTGATCCACCCGAAAAACCATCTCACCCGACCAGCCAACGTGACAGCGCCCGAGCCGTCGTTGTTGTCCGGCTCAGTCTCCCGCTGCACGACAGCATCCATGGGCCTAGTCATCGGGCGTGACGCCGCACTGCGGCCACAGAGCGACCTCACGCCGGACACGACGTACGGGCCGTCCGCCCATGAACCCAGGTGAACGCCCCTGCACACCGCCCACCGTCCCATCACCACAGTTGGAAAGCGTGTTGGGGGCAACCCCTCACGAGTTCGAATCTCGTATCCTCCGCCAGTGCCTCACCGGGCATGTCGAAGGGCCCCGTCGTTCGCGGTGGGGCCCTTCGACGTTGTTCGTTTCCGTCTTGGTCGGCTTCTCGGTCCGCTCCTGCTGCGCCCTCCGGGGGCTTTGCTCAGCCTGGCTGTCCGTGGGCTGTTCCGTTGGGGAGGTTGATCGTCTTGTACTCGGTGAAGGAGCTGAGCCCCTCGGGCCCGAACTCTCGGCCGATGCCGGATTCCTTGTAGCCGCCGAAGGGCGCGCCGAACTCGATTCGGTAACCGTTGATCGTCAGGCCTCCGGTGCGGACTCGGCGGGCGATCCGCAGGGCGCGGTCCTGATCATTGCTCCACACGCTTCCCGACAGCCCGTACTTGGAGTCGTTGGCTATGCGAACGGCGTCGTTGTCGTCGTCGAATGGGATCACGACGAGTACCGGACCGAAGATTTCGTCCTGGGCGATGCGCATGCGGCTCTCGACGTCGGCGAAGATCGTCGGCTCGACGTACCAGCCCTTCGCCAGGCGCGAGGGGCGGCCGCCGCCCACCGTGATCACCGCACCTTCCTGCCGCCCACTCGCGATGTAGTCCTCGACCCGGCGTCGCTGGCGCTCTGCCACCAGTGGGCCGACCTCGGTGGCGGGATCGTGTGGATCACCGACCGTCAGCGCGGCCGCGGCCTGGGAGACTGCGTCGACGACCTGGCGGTAGCGGCTTCGAGGCGCGAGGATCCGGGTCTGCGCCAGGCAGTGCTGGCCGGACATCATGATCGCGTAGGGCATGAGGGCCGGCACGACGCTGTCGAGGTCGGCGTCCTCCAGGATGATGGCGGGCGACTTCCCGCCGCACTCCAGGGTGACCCGCTTGAACTGCTCACCGCAGAGGGCGGCGACCCGTCGCCCGACCGCTGAGCTGCCGGTGAAACTGATCTTGTCGACCTGCGGATGGCGCACCAGCGCCTCGCTGTTCGCCCGGTCGGCGGGGACGATGTTCAGCACGCCCGGAGGCAGGAGCGCTTCCATCGCGGCCTCGGCGAGCACGTACGCGTCGAGCGGCGTCTCGGGCGCCGGCTTGAGCACTACGGTGCAACCGGCGATGAGTGCGGGGGCGAGGTTCACCATCGTGAGGATGAGCGGGGCGTTCCACGGGACGATCTGCCCGACGACGCCGACCGGCTCCCGGAGGATGCGGGACGTGCCGGTGAGACCTGCTCGGTCCTGCTCGAAGGGGAAGGTCGCGGCGAGCCCCCGGAAGTAGTCAAGGAGCATGACGGGAACCGGTGCCTGGAGCTGATGGGAGAAGCTGATCGGCGAGCCCATCTCCTCCGTGATCAGTCCTGCGATCTGCGGGACGCGCGACCGGAGGTGGTCGGCGAAGGGCTCCAGGGCGTCCGCTCGCTCCTGAGGCGACATGCGCGGCCACGGTCCGTTATCGAAGGCAGCACGGGCCGCGCGGACAGCCCTCGCAACGTCGGCGGGCGTCGCGGAGGGAGCCGAACCGATCTGCTCCTCGGTGGCCGGAGAGATGACCTCGAGCAGGTCGTCGGACTCCGGCTCGACCATGTCACCGCCGATGAAGAGTCGATCCTGGATGAGGGCCGAGGCTTGGATGGTCGCGTGCGAAGACATCGCCGACCTCCTTGTCGTCAGCGGGTCAAGGGCGCCGTGGTCCTGGCCCGCCATTGGGTTGTCAGTCCCATGGTGGGAAGCCGTGAGTTGACTTCGCATCACTGAGCCAACGCTGAGATTTTTCACGCGCGACCATGATGTTCCCGCCACATGTCAGGCTCACCAGCCGCCGTCGGCGATGAGTGCGGCGGCCCGCTCGCCGATCATGACCGTGGTCGCGTTGGTGTTCGCCGAGACGATCGAGGGCATCACTGACGCGTCGGCGACGCGCAGTCCGTCGATGCCGCGCACCCGCAGCTGCGGATCGACGACCTTGCCGATCGCGCAGGTCCCGACGAGGTGGAAATAGGTGCCTGTGCAGCGCGCCACGTAGTCGCGCATGGCGGCCCCACGGACGACGTCGGGCCCGGGCAGCACCTGCCGGCCGCGCCACTCGGCCAGGGCGGACGCCGCGCCGATCTCGCGCGCCCGCTGGAATCCGATCAGCAGGCGGCGCACGTCCTCCTGCTCGCCGAGGTAGTCGGGGTCGATCAGCGGCGCCTGTGTGGGATCGGGGTCGGCCAGTCTCAGCGTGCCGCGCGAGAGCGGCGTCATGACGGCGAAGCCGATGGTGTAGCCGTTCGGAGGGCCCTGGAGGTCCGGTGGGTGGAAGGGCACGTCGATGAAGACGAACTGGAGGTCGGGCTCGTCCACGTCCGGCCTCGTGCGCTGGAGCGCGGTGACTTCGCCGTGCTGGTTGGCGCCGGGCTCGACCGGCCGGCGTGCCTCGTAGGTGATGCCGGCGAGCGGATGATCGTGGAGGTTCGCGCCGACGTCCGGGAGGTCTTCGACGACATCGATGCCGAGCTCGCGCAGGTGCCGCTCGGGACCGAGCCCGGAGAGCATGAGCAGCTTCGGCGAGCCGACCGCGCCGGCGCACAGCACGACCTCCTCCATGGCCCGGGCGCGATGGGCTCGGCCGTCGACGGCGTACTCGACGCCGACGCAGCGATCGCCGTCGAGCAGCAGGCGCAGCGCGAGCGCCGTGGTCTCGACGGTGAGGCCAGGGCGGCGGGAGATCGGCTCGAGGTAGGCGGTGGCCGCGCTCTGGCGCGCGCCGTCGACGATGTTGAGCTCATGCCAGCAGACCCCCTCGGGCTGCTTGCCGTTGCTGTCCTCGGTCGCGGGGATTCCCACCTCGAGTGCGGCATCGAAGAGTGCCTGGGAGAGCGGATGGGGATTGTGCGCCGGTGCGAGGCGCAGCGGTCCGCCGAGGCCGCGATAGGCCGGGTCGCGTCCCTCGGTGTGCTCCGATCGCTTGAAGTACGGCAGCACGCTGTCGTAATCCCAACCGGTCGCGCCCTCGCGCGCCCAGCGGTCGAAGTTGGCCCGGTGCCCACGGATGTGGGCCATGGCGTTGATCGCGCTCGAGCCGCCGAGCACCTTGCCGAGGGGCATGACGTGTTCGCGCTGGGCCGTACCGGCCTGGGGCACCGTCGCGTAGCACCAATCGACCTCGGTCCTCATCAGCGCCGGCCACGCCTGCGGGACCGTGAGCAGGTCGAGGGTCGGAGGACCTCCTGCCTCCAGGAGCAGCACACGCGCACCGTCGCGTTCGGAGAGTCGGGCTGCGAGCACGCAACCGGCCGTTCCGCCCCCGACGATCACATAGTCGTGGTGGCTCACCTGCTGTATCACCATGTCGTTTCGCCTCCCGCGGTCGTGGGGCCTCACTGCGGCGACTCCCGGGTCTTTCTGCTCTCTGACACGACCTTGGCGGTCTGCCGGCGCCTTGGCGTCGATGGATCGACGCTGACCTTTGCCGCCCGGAACCCTGACGATTTCCCCTACGGAGACGCGGGCTCATGCGATCCGTGGAGATGCTCTGCGAGCTGCTTGCGCGAGGTGATGTCGAGCTTTTGGAAGACGTGGCGCAGGTGGGTCTCCACGGTGTGCAGGCTGATGACGAGCGCTTCCGCGATCTGCCGGTTGGTGAGGCCCTGGGCGGCGAGGCCGGCGACGCCGCGCTCCGCGCCGGTGAGTGCGTCGACACCGGTGAGCGCCAGCCGACGGGGCCGCGCGCCTCCGGCTCGTAGCTCCTCACTCGCCCGCTGTGCCAGCGCGGTCGCCCCACAGGACCAGGCGCCGTCCATTCCCCGCTCAAGCGCGGTCCGCGCCTCGGAGCGTCGGCCCCGGCGGCGCAACGAAGCGCCCAGGTCGACAAGGGAGCGTGCCCGCTCAAGGCGCGCCGTCGAGCCCTCGAGCACAGCCACCGATTCCCGCAGCAGGTCCACCCTCTCGTCCAGGCCGCCCGTCAGCGCGGCCGCTCGCAGTACCACCCCGAGCGTTCCCGGCGCCCCGAACACCCGGGCAAGCGCGAGCTCTTCACGAGCCAGCCGACGCGCCGCATCGGCGTCCGTGCCTGCAAGCGCGAGTGCCGCCTGCGACCGCCAGGGCACGAGTGCGGGTGTCAGAACCGCGCCCTCCATCCGGGCGCCCAGGGCCAGCAGCTCATTGATCGTCTCCGCCGTCCGCCCCTGTGCCGCCCGCAGCCGGGCGCGCGCGCCGATCAGGAAGGAAAAGAGCAGCAGAGGACTGTCAGCGTCGGCCAACCCGGTCTCGGTCAGCAGCCGCTCGGCGTCCCCGATCTCCTCGCGTTCGATCATGGTGTCGACCAGCACGGCGACCGCCATGGGAGCATGCAGGGAGTGAGCCGACGGCCGACTGCCGGACGGCCCCGTCCTCAGATGGAGGTGCGCCGCCTCCAACGCGGCGCGAGCGTCAGCCTCGGCTTCGGCCAGCATGCCCACCCGGTGAAAGAGCGTCGAACGGAGGACAGCCGCGTTCAGGAACTGCGCGGCCGACCCGTGCCGGCGTGCGTCCTCCACCTCGTCGTCGAGCAGCCGCCGGGCGAGCGAGTGGCTCTCGGCCAGGATAAGCGCCACGAAGAGCTGGGCCTTTATCGGTCCGCGTGCGAACTCGGGCGCCTGGTACCAGCCGCGGACCGCCTCCTCGGCCAGGCGGAGAACCCGAGCGGCCGGTTCGTTATCGAAGAGTGCCTCGACTGCCGCCAGGCTGGAGACGTGGGGAGGGACGGGTTCGCCGGCGAAAGCGGGCCCGACGACCTGCCGGACGCGGTCGCGTAGCCCGCGCGGTGTCGAGAGGTCCACTTGCAGGGCCCCGGCCACGGCTGCTTCCAGGAGCAGCGCGCCCTCGGAGTCCCGCGCGGTGGCCTCGGCGATGAGGCCGTCCAGAGCGGGTGCGACCTCGTGCGCGCGGCCCGACCACACCAGTGCCGTACGCAGGCGGTACGCAATCTCGATCTTCGCCGCCATGTCGTCGGTGCACTCCAGCGCACGCCGCAGGTTTTCTGCGGCCGCTTCGAACTGGCCTGCGTTCTGCTCGGCGGTACCGAGTTCGCGCAACAGCTCGGGCCTGGACGTGTCGTGTGCCGACTCCGCGAGCGCCCGCTTGAGGTAGCGCACCGCGAGGTCGGGCGCGCCCTTTTGAGTGGCCGAGCGGGCGGCGTCGAGCAGGATGTCGACGACCTCCCCGTCGCCGGCCGGGGCGGCTGCCAGCAGGTGCGACGCCACGTGCTCGACCGCGCCGCCCGCCTGCCACAGAAGCCGGGCGGCGTCCCGGTGTCCTCGCGCCCGTCGACGCGGGGGGAGCCCCGCATAGATCGCCCAGCGCACGAGTGGGTGCGCGAATCCCAGGCCATCGGCGACGCGCAGGATGCTCATCGAGACAAGTCCGTCGACAGCCTCGTCGCAGCTGGGTAGGTCGAGCCCTGCCAGGCGGGCAGTCAGCACTACGTCGGCTCCGTCGCCCAACACCGCCACGGCCGCGGCCAGCGCCGTAGCCGACGGCGGCAGGCCCGCCAGACGCAGGTTGATCCACCGCGACACTGTCTCGAGACCCATCTCGCCGACCTGCTCGACTGCTGCCGACGTCGGCTGGGCACCCCGGGCACGCAGGGCGCCGATCAGCTGCGTGACCAGAAATGGGTTGCCCCCCGTCATCGTCCAGCAATCATGGACGAACCCCGGCTCGAGGGGCGCTGCCGCGAATGCGTCCTGCAACAGGGTCCGTACTGCGTCGAGCGTGAACGGACTCAGTCGGACGACGTCGACCTCGGGGCCCGCCACCAGCTCCGTGAGCAGCAGGCCGTGGGCGCCGGGGTCCTCCGGGCGCACTGCCACGGTCAGCAGCGCCGGCAGCCCGTGCACGCGCCGAGCCAGATAGCCCAGGAAACGCAGAGACGGCACATCGGCCCAGTGCGCGTCGTCGACCACCATCATCAGCGGCACGCGCGCCGCCAGCTTCGCGGTCAGCCCGTAGAGCCCGTGCAGCGTGGCGAAGCTGCGATCGCCGCCGCCGACCGGTTCACCGAGACGATCGGCGCGGCCGCCGCCGAGCAGCCATGCTGAGGGGGCGGCAGCGCCTTCGAGCAACAGCTCACGCTCGCCGTTCTCCGCGCCGGTCAACACCGGCTCGAACAACTGCCTGGCGACGCCGAAGGCGAACTCGGTCTCCATCTGCCCGCCGCGAGCGCTGACCACGGCCACGCCGCTTTCCGCCGCAAGCTCCATCGCGGCTCGTAGCAGCCGGGTCTTGCCGATCCCCGCCGTGCCCTCCAGCGCCACGACCGCGCCTCTGCCGGCCTTCGCGCCTGCGATCGCCGCGCCGAGACACCGCAGCTCGCCCTCACGCTCGAGCAGCCGTTGCTCGGCGCCGGTCCGATCCAGTCCGTCAGGCACCAGAGACCACCGGGCGAAGGCCCGCTTCCGTAGCGCACGCGCATGCGCGGCCGGACGGCTCCACGATGGCGATGGCTCTCTCTCGGTCTCCGGACAGCTGCTGCAGCCGCCCACCGTCCACTTCTCACCGTACGAAACCATGTGCTGGACGGCCACGGCTGATACGGCGCTGAGCAGGCAGCCGAATCCAGACTCTGGTCGCAGTCCTGGCGAGGGCGTTGTCACGTTGTTGGGTACGTGCCGGTCTGACGGCGCGGCGGGGCATGGTGGGCCTGGGGTCCGGGCGTGTGCTCAGGCCGTGGTGGGCTGGTCGGCAGTGCCGGTGATCTGGTCCCAGATCACGAAGCGGATGGTCATTTCGGCGCGGTGGTCGGAGGCTGTCCTGAGGTGGCGGCGGGGCCGGAAGTGAGGTGAGATGCCGCTGAACGCGGACAGGAACCGCCGGGCGCCACCGGTACTGCGGAAGCCCTTCATCGCGCGTTCGCGCTGCCGGGTGGGCTGGTGGCTGTTCTCGGCCCGGTTGTTCAGGCCCTTGTGGGAGCGGTGCTCGACCGAGGGCATGACCTCACGGTGAGCGGCGCCGTATGAGCGCAGCTTGTCGGTGACGACCACCCGGGGCACCATGTGGGCCTTCTTCATCAGTTTGCGGAAAAACCGCCTGGCCGTGGCGGTGTCCCGCCGGTTCTGCACGAGGACGTCCAGGACGTTGCCGTCGGCGTCCACGGCCCGCCACAGGTACCGCTGCTCGCCGTTGACCTTGATGAAGACCTCGTCCAGGTGCCACTTGTCCCCGGGACGGGGCCGGCGGCGGCGCAGTCCGTTGGCGTAGGCCTGGCCGAACTTGGCGCACCAGCGGCAGACGGACTCGTAGGAGACGACGACACCGCGTTGGAGCATCAGCTCCTCGACCTCGCGGAACGACACCGGGAAGCGGTGGTACCGCCACACGCAGCGGGAGATGATCTCGACTGGGTATCGGTGCCCCTTGTACGACGGCGGCGCGCTGTCCACGGACGACCCTTGCCAGCGTGATCAACCCGAAGATCATCCCACCCGGACAGCCAACGTGACAGTGTCGCGCATTGCGGTGAACCATCCGTGTCAGCTGGCGTCGGGGCGCATCGCGGCCGCGGTGTCCGTGGCGACGGTGAGCGGGTCGGTGAGCGGTCGGCCGAGTAGTTGGGCGAGGTCGGGGCCGGTGGTCCTGAGGAACCCGTGGCGGACGCTGGTCGCGATCGAGGCGAGCATCGGCGGCTGGAACGGCAGTAGCGTGTCGTCAGCGAGGAGTTGTGCCCGGTACTCCCTGAGCCCAATGGTCCGGTGGGCGACTCCGAGGGATTCGGCGATGTCGACGGCGGTGATCGGTTCGCCGACCAGGTCATAGGTCTTGCCGGCGTGCGCGGTCGGATTGCTGGCCACGACGGCTGCGGCCGCGGCCAGGTCCGCCCGCGCCACAGCGGCGAGCGCTCCGTCGCCGAACGCCGATTCCACGCCGTCAGCGGTCCATGCCAGGAGCGCCCCGAAGAGTTCGGCGTAGAGCCCGTTGCGCAGGACCGTCCACCCAATTCCACTGCCCTTGATCAGCTGCTCGGTGGCCCGGTGGGCGAGGGCGAAGCCAAGGTGGTCACCGTCGCCAGCCAGGCTGGTGTACACCACGTGGCTCACGCCATTGCGCACCGCAGCGTCTAGAGCTGCCTGGTGCCGGGGGATGACCTGGTCGTCCTCGGCGTACCCCGCCGAGACGAGGACCAGCGTAGAAACGCCGGTGAGGTCGAGGCTCGTGGGGTCGTCGAAGTCGAGTCGCCGCTGCCCTTCTGCGGGCGATCGAGTGCCGCCCAGGGCGGGCACGTGGCGCTCAGCCAACTCCTGGAGCGTGAGAGAGGCGAGCTGTCCGTTCGCGCCGGTCACCATGATCATTGTGGTTCTGTCTCCTACCGTGGTTCTCTTCAGTAACTACGGTGAGATCTTCAACCGGCCCAGATGGACCCACAAGGAGGCAGTTTCGTGTCAGTGACGCACACCGAGGTAACCGCTGAACCCGCTCAACTCGAACCCTGCGGACAGCAGGACCACCCCGACTGCGGGATCCGCGACGTCCTCGACCGGATCGGTGACAAGTGGTCGGTCCTCGTCATCGTCGAGCTCGCCAACGGCCCGCGGCGCTTCCGGCAACTTCAGCGCGCCATCGATGGGATCTCCCAGCGCATGCTGACCCTTACGGTGCGCCGGCTGGAGCGAGACAGCCTGGTCCTTCGGACCGTGTATCCGACCGTGCCGGCCCAGGTCGACTACCGGCTCACCGAGACAGGCGCGAGCCTGACACACCTCGTCAAGGCACTCGCCGACTGGTCAATCGAACACCGGGCTCACATCGCCCGCGCCCGTGAGACCTACGACAGCGAGCACCCCGACAACGAGATCCGCTGATCAGCGAAACGTCATCAACCTCCTGACCCGCAACACCCTACGTGGGATGGCAGGGTTGTTTACGGCGAACTGGACGGACTCGGACGGCCGACGGGAATGCACGCCACGCTGGGAGAGGACATGATCCGGAATCACCGAGCCGGGAAATACCGCATTCATACCGAACCAGAAAAGGGGTGGCTGGCGAGAGCAGTCAAATGAAGCCAACTGCCTGCCGCCCGGACTCATTGATCCCTAGGAACAGGACCCAGCCATGACCAACGCCCTCCCGCGTCTGCTTGAGATCGCGCCAGCGCCGAGCGAGCCCCGCCAGAAAGATTGGGACGAGGTCGAGCGCAGCCTTGAGGTTGCACTTCCCTCCGACTACAAGGAGCTCATCCACGTCTATGGAGGAAGCAACTGGGACGACGACCTGTACGTCCTGGAGCCCGGCTGCCCCAACGAGAACTACGACCTCATCGAATGGGCAGAGCACCAGGCCGAAGACCTGGAAGAACGCCTTGGCTGCCGCGCGTTTGAGGGTCTGCGACGGTGTAGAAGGCGTTGACGCTGAACCACGCCGCCGGCGGCGTCCACAGCAGCAGCTCGGTCTCCTGCCACACCGCGGCCGCCAGCTCCCACATGCCACCGGCCATCGCCTCCAACGAGTCGTTTTCGGGCTGGACGAAGACCTTCACCGACCCGCGGCTTTGCGTGGCCATCGTCGACCGGCTGACCTTCAACGGCGCGATCATCCAGACCGGCACGGAGTCCTACCGGCTCGCCCACACAAAGGCACAGGCCGAACGCGCCGCCGCCAGCTGAACCCCTGCCCCGGTGAGAGACGGCGGCTCCGGAGGAGTCGGTGCCATGACGTCCGGAGCCGCCCATCACCGGCCCGTTCAACCGGAGAGGTGCAGCCCCTGCCGTGATCGCCGGGAAGCTGGACGGGGCCGCAGACACCACGTGCCGCGTTGTGTCAGACAACGAACGCGCGCGGCATCCCGCGGACACGCACACGTCAACATCGGGGCCTGTTCTTCAGCCCCGCGGCCTAACCCCGGTGGGCGGATGGAAGGCCCTGCTGCTCGCCGCTGCGATCGTGCTGGAAGTGCCCTTCGATCAATTCCTCAATGCGGTCTACGCCAAAGCGAAGCGGATCGACGGACCGGCATTGGCCGGGCAAGCGGGCGAGGACGACTTCCTCGATGGCCCACTCGTGAGATGAACGGCACGATGCCGGCCCGCCCTGCTGGGCCGGACCGGGCATCGGGAGTTACAGGAGGGGGCCCTGGGTCACGCCTCTGCGACTTGGAGCAGCCAGCTGACCGGGATGTCGTCCTCAGTGTCGGTAAGGGTCTTCTTGACGCGGCCGATGGCGATCTTCTGCGTACCCGTCGGAAGCTTCGCGCCGGTGTGGACCCGGCCGCCTGCATGCGTGACGGTCAAGTCCACGGCGGCGCTCCAGTTGGTGCCGTCGTGCCAGTTCACCTTGATCTTTGCGTCCCTCCAGGCAGAGCCGAAGCTGAGCCACATGTCACCCGACCAGCCGGCCTGGTTGGCCGACGGGACGGCCAGGACGATGCCGTACTTGTAGTGGATGAGCTCGCCGCGCTCATCGAACGCGAAGCCGTGGGGAATCTCGCCGGTCTGGAAGTCCGCCGCCATCAGTGCTCGCTGTCTGTCACTGCTCCGGTGCCGCAGGAAGCGACACCGCACCGCAGCCCGCAGACCACGGCACAAACCACGCTAGGCGCGCATCCAAGACCCTCCTCAACTTCCCGGGCCAAACCACCAGTTGAGGGGTAGTGCAAGCATGCCCAGCTCCTCCGCTCCGCTCTTGCGCCCTGCCGACCGCCCCCGGACCGCCCGCAGCGGACTGGCGCGGTATCAACGAGACGATCGGTTGATGGACACCACCCCGGGTCCCCAGCAGGAACAAGCCGCTGTGACCACGCAGCTTTGTTGGCAAAAGCGGCGCAGGTTGTCGCTGGCCTGATGGATGTGTCGCTGCGTAGTTGGCAAAGGTGCAGCAGGTTAGTTGGCAAGCTTTGGTCACCGAATGTGATCGGCTCGCTTACCGATGACGGCTGGTGCGAGAACGACGACGGGGCCGCCCGGAGGTTCCGGTCGGCCCCGCTTGCGAATGCTGTTCAGGCAGGGACGGCAGCGGTCGCCGGTTCGGTCTGTGCCGGGCCGCGGGCGGCGAGGTGGCGCTCGGCGTCCAGGGCCGCGGCGGCGCCGGTGCCGACGGCGGTGATGGCTTGGCGGTAGGTGTGGTCGACGACGTCGCCGGCCGCGAACACGCCGGGCAGGTTGGTGCGCGTGGAGGGGAATCCACCTGGATGTAGCCCTCGCCGTCCAGCTCCACCTGGCCGGTGAACAGCTCGGTGCGCGGGTCGTGGCCGATCGCGATGAACAGGCCCGTCACGTCCAGGTCGCGGGTGGCGCCGGTGAAGACGTCGCGCAGGACGACGCCGCCGAGGATGCCGCCTGTGTCCTTGATTTCGGCGATCTCGCTGTCGAAGGCGAAGGAGATTTTGTCGTCGGCGAAGGCTCGGTCCTGCATGACCTTGGAGGCGCGCAGGGTGGAGCGGCGGTGGACGACGGTGACCGACTTGGCGAAGCGGGTGAGGAAGGTGGCTTCCTCCATGGCGGTGTCGCCGCCGCCGACCACGACGATGTCGCGGTCGCGGAAGAAGAACCCGTCGCAGGTCGCGCACCACGAGACGCCGCGGCCGGACAGCTCGTCCTCGTTCGGGAGGCCGAGCTTGCGGTAGCCGGAGCCGGTCGCGATGATCACCGTCTTCGCGCGGTGGACGGTGCCCACAGAGTCGGTCAGAAGCTTGATGTCGCCGGTCAGGTCGACGGAGACGATGTCGTCGTCGATCACCTCGGCGCCGAACTTCTCGGCCTGGGCCCGCATGTTCTCCATGAGGACCGGGCCGTCGACACCCTCGGGGAAGCCGGGAAAGTTCTCCACCTCGGTCGTGGTCGTCAGTGAGCCGCCGACGAAGATGGAGCTTCCGAACAGCAGGGGCCTGAGTTGGGCGCGGGCGGTGTAGAGGGCGGCGGTGTACCCGGCGGGGCCGGAGCCGATGATGACGACCTCGCGTATCTCGCTCACGCCGTCGTCTCCGGCTTCGCGGGGGCGATCTCGGCGATCAGGCCCTCGACCAGGGTCTTGATCTCGTCGCGGATCGGGCGCACGGCCTCGACGCCCTGGCCGGCCGGGTCCTCGAGCTCCCAGTCCAGGTAGCGCTTGCCGGGGAAGACGGGGCAGGTGTCGCCGCAGCCCATGGTGATGCAGACGTCCGACTCGCGGACCGCGTCGATGGTGAGGATCTTCGGCGTCTCCATGGAGATGTCGATGCCCACTTCGGCCATGGCCTCGACGGCGGCCGGGTTGACCTGGTCGCCGGGGTTGGAGCCGGCGGAGCGGACCTCGACGCGGTCGCCGGCCAGGTGGGTCAGCCACGCGGCGGCCATCTGGGAGCGGCCGGCGTTGTGGACGCAGACGAACAGGACGGACGGCTTGTCGGCCATGGTGATCGTTCTCTCTCGTCGCATGGCGGAACCCAGCCGCCAATGACTTCAGCCCCCGCTGGTATCAGCGGGCGATGATGTGAGAGTATCAGTGCATGCTGACTTCAGTCGATCCTGACGTGATCCGGGTGCTGGGCGATCCGCTCCGCCTCCAGATCGTGACCCTGCTGGCGCGCGAGACGCTCTGCATGACGCACCTGGTTGAGGAGACCGGAGCCAAGCAGACCAACCTGTCCAACCACATGAAGGTGCTGCGCGAGGCCGGGCTGGTGGAGACCGAGCCGTGCGGCCGGTTCACCTACTACAAGCTCAAGCCCGACGTACTGGCCGGGCTCTCCGAACAGTTCGCCGCGCTGGCCGACTCCGCCCGTACCGCTTCCGAGAACAAGAGGGCCTGCCCGTGACCTCCACCGAGCCCACCACCGCCTCCACCGAAGGCGCCGGCCCGGCCGGGGACGACTCGATCGTCAAGAAGCTCTCCACCCTCGACCGCTACCTCGCGGTGTGGATCCTCATCGCCATGGCCGTCGGCCTCGGGCTCGGGCGGGTGATCCCGGGACTGAACGACGCGCTGGCGAAGGTGGAGATCGGCGGGATCTCCCTGCCGATCGCGCTCGGCCTGCTGATCATGATGTATCCGGTCCTGGCCAAGGTCCGCTACGACAAGCTGGACGCTGTCACCGGTGACCGCAAGCTGATGATCTCCTCTCTGGTCATCAACTGGATTCTCGGACCGGCGGTGATGTTCGCGCTGGCGTGGATCTTCCTGCCGGACCTGCCCGAGTACCGCACCGGTCTGATCATCGTGGGACTTGCCCGCTGCATCGCCATGGTCATCATCTGGAACGACCTGGCCTGCGGCGACCGCGAGGCCGCCGCCGTCCTCGTCGCACTGAACTCCGTCTTCCAGGTCATCGCGTTCGGCCTGCTGGGCTGGTTCTACCTCGACCTGCTGCCCGGCTGGCTGGGCCTCGGTGACGGCGAGCACCTGGACATCTCGATGTGGGAGATCGCCCTGAACGTGGTCATCTTCCTCGGCGTCCCGCTGCTCGCCGGCTTCCTCACCCGCCGCATCGGTGAGCAGAAGATGGGCCGCACCGACTACGAGGCGAAGTTCCTGCCGAAGATCGGCCCGTGGGCGCTGTACGGCCTGCTGTTCACGATCGTCATCCTCTTCGCCCTGCAGGGGAAGACGATCACCTCGCAGCCGCTGGACGTCGCCCGGATCGCGCTGCCGCTGTTGGTCTACTTCGCGGTCATGTTCTTCGGCACCTTCCTCCTCGGCAAGGGCCTGGGTCTGGCCTACGACCGCACCGCGACGCTGGCGTTCACCGCGGCGGGCAACAACTTCGAGCTGGCCATCGCGGTCGCCATCGCGACTTTCGGCGTCACCTCCGGCCAGGCGCTGTCCGGCGTCGTCGGCCCGCTCATTGAAGTCCCGGTGCTGATCGGCCTGGTCTACGTCGCGCTCGCCTGGCGAAGGAAGTTCGCCGCCGGCGCGGTGACGACGGCCCCGTGACGCAGCACACGGATGTGGTGGTGGTCGGCAGCGGCCAGGCTGGGCTCGCCGCCGGCTACCACCTGCGCCGCCAGAGCCTCGACTTCACCATCCTGGACGCCGAGGCGGCGCCGGGCGGGTCCTGGCAGCACATGTGGGACTCGCTGCGCCTGTTCTCCCCGGCGGAACACTCCTCGCTGCCCGGCCGGCTTATGCCCGCCCAGGCAGGCGAGACCTACCCGGACGCCGGGCACGTGGTGGACTACCTCACCGACTACGAGAAGTCGCCGCCGACCTCACCCTGGACGGCCGCGTCGATGTCACGTGGGTGACCAAGCGCCCGCCCCGTTATCTCCCCGACGACATCGACGGCCGCGCCCTGTTCGACGTCGCCACCGCCCGCCGCCGTTCCCTCGATGCCGGCCGCAGCGACACCGGCGGAGTGGCCTCGCTCGGCGACATCGTCGCCGTGCCGCCCGTCCGCGCCGCCCGCGACGCAGAACGCCTGCAGGCGAGGCCGATGTTCTCCCAGCTCACCGCCGGCGGCGTTCGGTGGGCCGACGGCAGCGGGGCCGGCGCGGACGCGATTATCTGGTGCACCGGCTTCCGCCCGGCCCTGTCCCACCTCGCCCCGCTGGACCTGCGCGGCCCGCGCGGCCGCATCCCCACCGACGGCACCCGCGCCCTGGGCGAGCCACGGCTGCACCTGCTCGGCTACGGCGACTGGACCGGCCCGGCCTCGGCCACCCTTATCGGCGTCGGCCGCACCGCCCGGGACGCCGTCCGCGAAGTCACCGGCCTGCTCACGTAGGCGCGCCGGAGCGCCCGTCTCGCTGTCACCGCCGTTCACCGGTTGCGCGCAGCTCCCCCTTGTCAGTGACACCAGCGACAATCCCTTACGACAGCGCTGTGGGGCAGGGGGGATGCGCAAGCATGCAGACAGATGACTTCTTCCGCGGCAGGCCCGATGAGCGCGCGGACTGGCCCGACCACAGGCCGGGTGAATGGGTGTGCCAGCTGTGGGAGCTGGATGTCGAGCTGATGGAGTCTCTGCGGTTCGGTCCCCTGCCCGCCCACCCGGACCTGGACGTAGCCGTGGCCCTGATCCGGTTGCTGCACGAGGACTTCGTCGCCCGGGGCACACGCCACGACGAACGCATGAATGACGAGGAAGTCGTCCTCGCAGTCAAAGCGCACCGGGCGGTTCTCGAACGCTTGGGCCTTGAGCCGCCGCAGCTGCCGTTCCGTCATCACAGCGGCTTCTACGACTACTGGCGCAAGAACGACATGTCCGGGGGCGGCGGCTGGCAGGCACGCCGCGAGTGCATCGAAGAGCTGCTCGGGCCGACCCGGCAGGCCCTGGAGGACTTGCAGGAGATCGAGTACGAGCAACGCTTCAAGAACGGCCCCCGCGGCGCTTTCAAGAACCTCATCTTCGCGGCCGTCGGCCTGAAGCCGAAGATCGTGCTGCGGGACGCGGTGAACAACGACGTGGAGATCCTTCAGAACGCCGAGAACTGCCTCGTGTACAGCGCCCCGCTGCCGGCACAGGGCCTGACCTGGCGGCAGATGGTCACCTGGTGGCAGACGAACCACATGCCAGCCGCCGAGGAGCCGGAGGCCGCCGATGCCCTGTACCGGCGGCTGTACCGCTCCCTGGACTCCCTGCCGGAACAGACGGTCCTACGCACGTACTGCGCCCGCTACGCCGAACCCGACGGGTTCGACCTGCCCGCCCTCATCCCGCAGGTCTACCTGCACTACGACCCCTACACCCGCAAGAGCGGCGGACAGAGCGGTGCCCTGCACCGCCAGCGCATGGACTTCCTGCTGCTGGCCCCCGACCGCTCCCGCATCGTGATCGAGGTCGACGGCGCCCACCACTACGGCACCACAAACCCCGCCGGCGCGGACGGCCGCACCACCTACACCGCCTCGCCCAGGCTGTACTCGGAGATGGTCGCCGAGGACCGCCGCCTGCGGCTGGCCGGCTATGAGATCTACCGCTTCGGCGGCTGGGAACTCACCCGGCCCGACAGCCCGCAGCTCATCGCCGACTTCTTCACCGAGCTCCTCACCCGCCACAGGAAGCCGACGCCGTAGCGACGGCACGCACCGCTTCAGTAGCCGGCCGTGTCCATGGCCTCCAGATACTCGATCTGCCAGTCCTCGTACTCACCGAGATGAGCCGAGTAACCGCCCCACAGCAGGTGCGCGAGCTTGTGCAACTCGTTCACCTGCTCGTAGAAGTTGACGTTCTGCTGCACGGACCGGGCGGGAGCCCGGCCGACGCCGTGGCCGACCACTGCGTACCGGTAGGTCTCCCCTGTCGCATCTTCGCTGTCCAGCCAGTTCAGCTGAGTCCAGGACTCCGGATCGATGCGCTGTTCCACCTTGGGAAGGTCCAGCAGGGCCAGGTACCGGTTGAGACAGTCCGCCAGTCTCCTGATGTTGTGCGTGCGCAGACGCTTGTCCAACTGGCCGGGGCTGAGGTCTTCTTCTCCTGCGTAGCCCTCGCGCAGCGCGCACTGGGCCGCCTTGCGGATCAGCCACTTCAGCGACAGCTCGATGCTGTGCCGGTAGTTGTAGAGGATCGGCAGCGGCAGCAGATCGTCCGGGGCCTGGGCGATCCAGTGGCGGGCGGCGGTCTCGGCCACTCGCAAATAGCCGCCCGCAAGGGCGAGATCGTCCTCGCCGCACCTCCCCAGACGGCGATCTCGGCATTCACCCATCGGGGCCGGGGCAGGCTCAGCCGGTCTTCTGCTTCCTCCATCCCGTCAGGATGGCAACCGCCCGCCTCGTCCACTACCGCTTTTGGCAACTGCCCGCCGACGCAACGTCCCTGGGCGTCGCCGACGGGAGTCCGGGTGTGGTCATGCCGCAGCCGAGGCACCTACCAGCAGTTGGCCCATGGCGGCGAGCACGGACGGCTCGACGCGGTAGTACACCCAGGTGCCGCGCCGCTCGGAGGTGAGCAGCCCGGCCTCCTTCAGCTTCTTCAGGTGATGGGACACGGTGGGCTGAGAGACGCCGACGTCGGAGATGTCGCACACGCATGCCTCTGCGCCCTCGTGCGAGGCCACGGCGGAGAACAGCCGCAGTCGCACCGGGTCGCCGAGCGCCTTGAACATCTTCGCGGTCCGCTCCGCCTCCTCGGCGGTGAACGGCCGCTCGGTCAGCGGCGGGCAGCACGGCGCCACGGTCTCCGGCTCCAGAAGCGGCAGCACCTTCGTATTCGACATGCATCGATGTTGACACATGTCGAATCAGTGGGCGAGGGGCGGAGCCGCGTGCGATCACGGGCCGCCCCTCGCCGGTCAGCGGTTACAGGCCGGCGGCGGTCGGGGCCTTGCGGATGTGTGCGGCCAGTGGGTCGATCACGTACTCGGCGTCCCGGCCGACGCCGCGCAGGGTGTTGGAGGCGAAGGACCGCTGGAACTCCAGGCCGAGGTAGACCAGCCCGGGATGGGTGACGGAGATGCCACCCGCGTGCAGTGGCGTCCCCTGTTCGTCGAGTGCGCCGAGCTTGGCCAGGTAGTTGAGGTGGGGTCGGTATCCGGTGGCGAGCAGTACCACGTCGGCCTTGTCCCGGCTCCCGTCGTCCCATATGACCTCGTCGCCGTCCAGAGCGGTGAATATTGGCCGCCGCTGGAGCCTCCCCGACTCCAGGGCGTCCTGGTACTCGCCGGTGTCGAGCACGAGGGTGCCGCCGACGTAGTGGATCAGCCAGTGTGGCGGCAGGTGGTCGAAGCCGGTGGCTGTCAGCCAGTGGTGCAGGTCTTTGCCGTCGCGGATCTGCGGCAGGAAGCGGACCGGGGCGCGGGTGGCCAGGGTCGCCGTGGCCACCTTGGCCAGTTCATAGCCGACCTGGACGGCGGAGTTGCCGCCGCCCACCACCACGACCCGCTTGCCCGCATACGGCTCGGGGCTGCGGTAATCGGCGACATGCAGCACCTCGCCGGCGAAGCCCTGCTGGCCGGGCAGGTCGGGCAGCAGCGGGTTGCCGAAGGCGCCGCTCGCGGCGACGATCCCGGCCGCGCCCAGGCGGCGGCCGTCGGCGGTGTGCAGGAGGAAGCCGGCGTCATCGCTCTCCACGCTCTCGACACGGGTGTGGGTGCGAATCTCCGCGTCCAGCCGGTCCGCGTAGCGGGTGAGGTAGTCCACGACCTCGTCGCGGTGCGGATAGCGGTCCTCGTCCCCGCTGAACTTCAGGCCCGGCAGGGCGCTGAACCTCGCGGGCGAGAAGAGCGTGAGGCTGTCGTAGTAGCCAGGCCACGACCCGGCCGCCCGCCCGGACGCCTCCAGCACCACCGGCACCAGTCCCCGCTCGCGCAGAGCGTGTGCGGCAGCGAGCCCGGACTGCCCGCCCCCGATGACCGCGACATCGACGTACTCCATGAACCAGACCCCTCAATTCGACGAATGTCTATGTTGACGCTTATCGAAGCAGGTGGCATGCTGGCGGCGCAAGCCATCGACGGACGTCGAAGCAAAAAGGAGTCGCCGTGAACGCGCCCACCACCACCGAGCTGCCTGTCGTGGTCGTCGGGGCCGGCCCGATCGGCCTGGCCGCCGCCGCCCACCTCGCCGAGCGCGGCATCACGCCGCTGGTCCTGGAGGCCGGAGCGTCCGCGGGCGCCGCGGTGCGCGAGTGGTCCCACGTGCGGCTGTTCTCCACCTGGGGCGAGGTGACCGACCCGGCTGCCGAGAAGCTGCTGGCGCCCACCGGCTGGATGCGGCCCGACGCGAGCACCTACCCCTCCGGCGGTGACTGGGCCGAGCAGTACCTTCAGCCGCTCGCCGATGCCCTGGGCGAGCTCGTCCGCTTCGGCGCCACCGTCACCGGCGTCTCCCGCACCGGCCGCGACCGCGTCGTCGACGCCGACCGCGAGGCCCAGCCCTTTGTCGTGCACTTCACCGCCGACGGCCGCGAGGAGCGCGTCTTCGCCCGCGCGGTCATCGACGCCTCCGGCACCTGGGCCACCCCGAGCCCGGCCGGCGGCAGCGGCCTGCCCGCTCTCGGCGAACGGGCGGCAAGCGACCGCATCACCTACCGCGTCCCCGACCTCAAGGACCCCGCCGTCCGCGCCCGCTACGCGGGCAAGCGCACCGCCGTGATCGGCTCCGGCGCCTCCGCCTTCACCGCCCTCGCCTACCTGGCCGACCTCGCCAAGTCCGGCAACGGCGCGGGCACGAAGGGGGTGTGGATCCTGCGCCGGGGCATCTCCGGCTCCACCTTCGGCGGCGGCGAAGCCGACCAGCTCCCCGCGCGCGGCGCCCTGGGCCTGGCGGCGAAGGCCGCCGTCGACGAGGGCCACGCCGACGCGGTCACCGGCTTCCGTACCGAGGCGATCGAGCGCGACGCCGACGGCCGCCTGGTCCTGGTCGGCGAGGACGGACGCCGCCTGGACGCGGTCGACGAGGTGATCGTCCTGACCGGCTTCCGCCCCGACCTGTCCTTCCTCTCCGAGGTCCGCTTGAACCTGGACGAGCGCCTTCAGGCGCCGGTCGAGCTGGCTCCGCTGATCGACCCCAACCAGCACTCCTGCGGAACCGTCTACCCCCACGGCCACCGCGAGCTCTCCCACCCGGAGCGGGGCGTGTACCTGGTCGGGATGAAGTCCTACGGCCGCGCCCCGACCTTCCTGGCGATGACCGGCTACGAGCAGGTCCGCTCCGTCGCCGCGGCGATCGCCGGCGACCTCGAGTCCGCCGACCGCGTGGAACTCACCCTGCCCGAGACCGGAGTCTGCGGCGGCGCCGGCTTGTTCGACGCTCCCGACGCTCAGGAGGCCGACGGCGGTGGCTGCTGCGCGCCCGCGCCGCAGCTCGTCCAGCTCGGCGTTCCCACCGCAGTCGGGGCGGCTGCCGAGCAGGCCCCGGCGGGCGGCTGCTGCGGCTCGTGACAGACCTGAACACCCCCGCACGCGGGGCCGCGACCGGAACAGGGGACCGGTCGCGGCCCTGCGCCGCCCTGCCAGCACTCTGCGCCACGCAGATCGTGAGCTGGGGCATCGTCTACTACGCCTTCCCCGTCCTCAACCCCCAGATCACCGCAGCGACGGGCTGGCCAGCCGGGGCGACCACCGCGGCGTTCTCGCTCGCTCTCGTCGTCTCCGCCCTCGCCGGGATCCGCGTCGGCCGCATCCTCGACCGACGCGGCCCCCGCGCCGTCATGACCGCCGGCTCTGTGCTCGGCGCCGTCAGCCTGCTGATCGTGGCCGCGGCCCCCAACCTTCTGGTGTTCTTCGCCGGTTGGGCGCTGGCCGGACTCGCGATGGCGGCCACCTTCTACCAGCCCGCGTTCGCCGCCCTCACCCGCTGGTGGGCACCCGGCCACGTGCGCGCCCTGACCATCGTCACCCTCGCAGGCGGGCTCGCCTCCACCGTCTTCGCACCCCTGACCGCGGCCCTCGCCGACCACCTGTCCTGGCGCCACACCTACCTCGTGCTCGCCGCCATCCTGGCCACCGTCACCATCCCCGCCCACGCCCTGGCCCTGCGCGCACCCTGGCCCGACGCCCCAACCGGCCCGGCCCACGCCGCCGCGGGCGCTGCCGAGGTCGGGCGTAGCCGGCCGTTCCTGCTGCTCGCCGCCGCCTTCACCCTGTCCAGCTTCACGATGTATGCCGTCGTCGTCGCCCTCGTCCCGCTCCTGCTGGAACGCGGGTACACCACCAGCGAGGCCGCCTGGGCCCTCGGCATCGGCGGCGCCGGACAGACCCTCGGCCGCACCCTGTACGCCGCCCTCGCCCGCCGCACCACCGCCACAGCCCGCACCACGATCCTGATCGCACTCGGCGCACTGACCACCGCCGCCTTCGCCGCCACCCCAGGCCCGTACGCCCTGCTCATCGCCGTGTCGGTCATGGCCGGCATGGTCCGCGGCAACCTCACTCTCCTCCAGGCCACCGCCATCACCGACCGATGGGGCACCACCCACTACGGCCGCCTCTCCGGCCTCCTTGCCGCACCCGCCCACACGGCGGCAGCACTCGCGCCGTTCGCCGGCGCCGCCCTGGCCGTGCCCCTCGGCGGCTACGGACCGCTGTTCTTCCTCCTTGCCACCGTCTCCGTGGCCGCCGCGCTCATCGCACCGTGGACAGCCACCGACGCCGTACGCCGCCGGCCCGGACGACGGCCGCAGTCGTTGACCACAACTGATCATTGACCACAGATGAACGGCCCCAGCTTGTTGACAACAATCGCTCTCGGCTGCCGCTGGTCAGAGAAACCATCTTTGAACTCCGGTGGGTGTCCTCGCCGTTGATGAGTTGGGATCCTTGGCCTCCGGCCGGGTGGAGGAGGGCGCGTGAGTGTCGAGGAGTCGTGGGGCAAGATCGAGCGCTGGATAGCCCAGCATGCGCCGGAGGAAGACCCATTGCCGGCTCCGTGTACTCGCGCAGACCTGGATGCCTTGTACGAGTCTCTCGGAGGGCAGCTGCCGGATGATGTCGAACGCTCACTGCTACGTCACAACGGGTCAGGCCTGACCGTGATTCTCCCGCCCGGGTTCACGCTCCTGGGCGTCGAGGAAATCCTCGAGAAGCGTGCGACCTGGTTGAAGTACGCGGCACCTGATGACTCAAACCTGGCAGAAGGAGACAAGCCCTTTCTCGTCCCGTTCGCGACGTTGAGCGTTATCCAGCTCCTGGTCGACATCAGGACAGGCCGTATTGGCGAGTGGGACATCGAGCAGGGCTTCGCCTGGGAACGTGATCCCCTCTGGCGCTCCTTCACTAGTGCCCTGGACTTCGTCGGGAACCTGCTGGCCTCGCCGCCTCCTTGGATCGCGATACTGCCGGGCGACGACGAGTGGGAAGTAACCGACAGGGACCCGGCTTTTCCCCGGACGCTCGTATGGACCGAAGACCCCGTCGAGTGACCTCTAACCGGCCTGGAAGCAGACCGGCGAGTACCTCTCATTGCCGTGGGCCCCCTTACCGGGGACTAGCGAGCAGACGGCGTGTGATCACACCGCCTGCACTACCGAAGCGGGGCGGGTCACGTCCACTGGAGTGGTGTATCGACGGCCACTCGGTGATCTCGTTTTGAGGCTATGCGGTGAGTTCGGTCGGCATGACGGTCTCGTCGGTTTCTGACTCGATCGGGTGGAGGCGGGCCTTGGCCAGCAGCTCGCGACCCATGTAGCGGCGAGCCTCGGTCCACTCGTCGTTCTGCTCGGCCAGGACTGCGCCGACGAGACGGATCACGGCGGTGCGGTCAGGGAAGATGCCGACCACGTCAGTGCGGCGGCGGATCTCCTTGTTCAGCCGCTCCTGCGGATTGTTCACCAGATCTGCCGCCAGATCTCGCGCGGGAAGGCGGTGAAGGCCAGCAGGTCATGCTGGGCGGCGTCCAAGTGGGCGGCGGCCTTGGGGAACTTGGCCTCCAGTGCGTCCAGGACGTGCCGCATCTGGGCCTTCACGGCGTCGGTGTCGGGCTGTTCGAAGACGGTCCGCAGGAGGGTTGCCACCCAGGGCTGGGCCGACTTGGGGACCTGGCTCAGCAGGTTTCTGGCGTAGTGGGTCCGGCACCGCTGCCACGACGAGCCGGGCAGAACGGCACCGATGGCGTCGACGAGGCCGGCGTGAGCGTCGGAAATGACGAGCTGGACGCCGGTCAGGCCGCGGGCGATGAGCGAGCGCAGGAAGGCGAGCCAGCCGGCGCCGTCCTCGGCAGTGGCGACATCGATGCCGAGGATCTCGCGGTGTCCGTCGGCGTTGACGCCGACCGCGATCAGCGCGTGGACGTTGATGATGCGGCCGCCTTCCCGGACCTTCTGGGTCAGTGCGTCGACCCAGACGAACGCATACGGCCCGGCGTCCAGGGGCCGGTGGTGGTGCAGAACGCGGCGAGTTCGTCTCTCTCGAGCATGAACATCCGGCGCGCGGGTGCCGAGTGGCTGCGCGGGCCAACCAGGCCGGTCCGCTGCAAGAGGACCATGGGCTTCAGGTCCAGGCGGTGCGCGAGCCGCAGGACGAAGCCGTGAAGGTCTTCGCCGGGCAGTGGCGACAGGCTCCGGGGCAGTTGTTCGAGCGGGCGCCGCACGGGTCAGCCTGCGACCTGGCCGCTGCGGGGCCCGTGGTCGTCGAAGACGGTGTTGCGGCTGCGGGAGCGGCGCTTGGCGGGCTTGGGCGGCGGGGCGGCGATCTCGTTGTCCGGGGGCTTTCCCGCTGGCCATGGCTTCCAGGCAGCCGTCCTCGATCAGCCGGCCGAGGAGCCCCACGACTCCGTTGGTCCGGCGCATCAGGTATTCGGGCAGGGTCCCTTCTGTGAGCATCCCGTCACGTGCGTTGAGTAGCCGCAGGTGTTCCTCGATGCCTTGGAGGTGGTTCACGAACGCCTGGATTCCGGCGGGTGTGGTGGTGCGGAAACGGTCGAGTTCCACGAGTTCGAAGCGTCGCTCGGTCTGGGTGACCTCCAGGCCGTGGACGCGGGTGGACTCCAGCGGCGGCATGACCCAGGAGCGCTGCTTGGGGTGCCAGCGGGCTTCGCGGAGGAGGCCGGTGCCGGGGATGTTCACCCCGGTGAGGATCAAGGTGACGTCCAGGCCCATGAAAGCCCGGATGAGGTCGAGGACGTCCTGGTCGTCGGCTCGGTGCATCCGTAGGCGGTTGATGTCGTCGATGATGAGGACCTTGACGCCGTGGTCCCTGAGCGACTCGGCGACCTGCCGGACGACTTGCGGCAGGGTCAGGCTCCGGGACGGGGCGTTGAAGAAGTTCAGGATGGTGACGCAGGTGCTCTTTGGCGTCGCGGTGACCGGAGCCTGGACGTAGGCGACCGGGGAGTGAAGGTCCACCGTGCCCGGCACGGACGCCGGGTTGACCGAGTTGTGTAGTCGCAGCCACCGGTCTTCGAACGCGGCGACGACTCTGCAGACGGTGGCGGTCTTCCCGTGCTGGCCCCAGCCGCTGACCATGACGCCGGCCAGCGTTGGGTCTCCCTTCTTGCGAGTGTTGGCGCTGAGCCGGCGGTCGATCAGCCGGGACGCCTTCTGGGCCATCGGCGTCTGCTGCAACGGCAGGTTGACGTTGGTCATCTGCCGGTAGGTGTCGTAGTCGTCGCGCCTCCTGGGCGGCAGAGTGCGCCATTGTGAAGCGGATAGCCGCTGGGTCGGAACCAGCAGGCTGCGGGTGGCCCGGAAGTGCTGCCAGCCGGCGAACGTGTCGCGGCTGGGCGTTTCCGAGAGGATCAACTCGGCGATCTTCCTCCTGGACGGCAAGCCCGTCAGCAGGTCGCGCGGCACTGTCGTGTCGGTCATGCGTCGTCCCCCGGCTCGTCGTCGTCCAGATTGGGCAGCAGGAACAAGCTCCGCTGCCGCAGAGCGTCATCCAGCTGACGCCTCCACCACCTTCGCCAGAGGCTCAGGGCGGTGGTGCATGAGCCAGCTGACCGTCCGGTCCTCCGATTGGCCCTCCGAGCTGACCAGGACGACACGACCGTGCTGGGGCTCCACCTCGTCGACGACCCAGTCGACGCCGTCGATCCGGAACCCGGCCCCCGGCGCCAGGTCCAGCAGCCTCTGTGCAGCCGTCACCGGAACTCCTTCCAGCCCGACGGCCAGACCAGGGACGAATCTCCCAGCGGACGGCCCAGGTCGAAGCCGAGCCGACGGTGCCAGAGCAGATGAACCGCGTGGGCCCGACCCACCGCCGGCAGCCGTGTCGCCTGTACCAGTTCCCCGAACGCAACCGGCCCGTCGGCAGCGGCCGCGAGAAGTGCCGGCTGGCAGCCCAGCTGGTCCGTCAACGGCCGCCGTTGAGCCGACAGTGCGTCCAGCCCCGAGAGCACCTGCGGGCGCCATCCGGTGATCACCGAGTAGCGCCAGCCGCAGGCGGCCGCCGCCTCCCGGGACGCGGCGAACTTCACCGCGTCCAACTCGCCGATCAGTCCCGCAGGCCGGATACCCAGCAGCCAATGCCCGCCGTCGCCCATCCCGTCCAGGAAGTCCGGGGTGTGTCCGGCGTGGCCGTCAACGTGCTGGAAAGTGAGGGCGAAGGGCTGTGGGAGCACCTCGACCACCGTCATGAAGTCCAGGGCCAGCAGGGCCGCCCTCTCCTCCAGCGATTCGAAGCCGTGCTTCCGCCCTGTCGAGACCAGGAACTCCAGCCCAGGACGATGTCTCTGCTTCGTCCTCCAGGTGAAACCGCGAACCGGCTTCGAAGACAGCACCGGCACCGAACCCAGGTCCCGGACCGGCCAGACGACCTCCGACCCGTTGATCTGCCACGCAGCCGTCCAGCGACTCGCCCAGCTGTCCCGCATCACCAGCCGCGTACGGGCCTCATCCAAGCCCGCGTACGGCGACATCAACTCGTCCAGGACACAAGCGTCGGAACGGACCTGGCCGGCAGTCTCCGGATTTCACCGCACCAGATCACCAACTCGTACGCCCCCCCCCACAGCAGTTGATCACAACTGATCGCTTCGCAGAGTAACCACAGGGCGAGATCGGCGTCATTTGCCAACAAGCGTGCTGTTTGCCAACTGCACTGCGTCGCCTCAGCCGCCTCCCCTGGGAGACGGCCTCCGTCGGCGTCGTCATCTATCCACAGGGGACCTGGGGTTCCCTGGACGAATGATCAACAGCGACAACACGCAGCAGCCGAGCCCGCGCCGCAACAGGGTTCTGGGCGCCCTCAAGCGGGCGGAGCGCAAGGTGTTCACCCGGCCCGCGCCGAAATCCGCGAAGGCTCAGATGGAATTCCTCTACACGCGCGCCAAGAAGTCCACGAAGGCCCTGGCAGAACAGCTGGGCGTCTCGCAGCGCACCGTGCAGCGCGCTACCGCGCCGGGCAGCTGACGAAGCCCCAGAAGCGCCTGCAAGCCGCGCTGGTGGAGGAGACCGAATCCCAGTGGCAACCGCAGCTCAGGGCGCAAGTGAAGGAACGAGCGGCGACCTCCACCGGCATGATGGTGGAGGTGACGGCGTACTTCGGGTTCACGTGCACGGGCAGCTCGGACGACGGCCGTGTACGCACCATCACCACGCCGATATCGCCCACCTACGCCGCTGAGATCCTCCGCCTACAGGAGGCCGGTGCGACGGAGGAAGACCTACATCCGATCGTCGCTGACGCCATCACCGAGTCGTATTTCACGGAATGGAGCACCCGGGCTGATGGCCTGCGCGCGGGTTTCACGCACGTCCAGTCGATAGAGTTTCAGTTCTGACACGGCCAAGTTCAGGGCCTGCTATAAACCTTATTGTGACTGAGCGCCATGGCTGGCCAGTTAGCGGCCTTCTTGGCCAGCCTTAGCGTTCACGGTCGACGACACTCGGACGGACTTGATCATCGCCCCGAGTTCAAGCGGTCACGACATTGAAGGCCGGGAAAACCTTCGGCTGCACATCGGCGAATCCGAGGTCTCGCAGGATCGGAAGGATGGTCTCACCGAACCGGTTGAAGGACTCCTCGGAGTCCCAGACATCCGTCACATGCCAACCGGTCGGACTGGGGCCTGCAATATGGGCGATGAGACCGGGGACGGGCCAGTCCGAACTGGCCTTGACCAGTCCGCGTCCCTTGTTCAGTTTGTTTGTGCCTTCTTCGTACTGGGCCTGGGTCATGCCGGGCACGTCAAACACAGCGATGATGGCCATGATCACTCCGTCTCATTGAGGGGCCTCAGGTTCTCCCAGTCGACCGTCTCAACGATTCGACCGCGCGTTGAGGCGCTCCATCCGGAGGAGGGGCCATCTCGGCTCTGGGGCTCCGAGCGGGCCACCTGCACCGCTCAGACTGACCAACTGTGGCACTCATTTGCGGGCCGTCGTACAGCGCTCTGGCGGCGGCCCGCACCTTATTCCGCACCCCGAATGCGAGGCCCTGATGTGCGAGGCCCTGATGAGCAGCCCCTGGCCGCCCCGGCGCACTGCCTGCCGTCCCGTTCCCCGCGCGGCCGCGCCCCGTGAGCCGGTCGACCACGCCGGTATCGGCCGACGTGTGGTTCGCCGCCGCGCGAAGGGCATGGACGCGGCCGCCGTCGCGGCGACCCTCGAGGACGCCCGGTTCGACGCGCGCCAGGACTCCCGCCACGAGCACCTGGCCGACGACGAACGCGGCCGGGCGGAGCTCGCGGAGTGGGAGCGCATCGACCAGGTGCTCGCCGCCGCTCCCTCCGGCACCGTCTACGACCCGGACACCGACGACGTCGTCCAGGAGGAGCTCGCCGCCGAAGCCGCGGCCGCCGCCGCCCGGGAAACCGAGCTGCGCGCAGCCGCCCGGATCGCGGCCCGCGCCGATGAGCTCCAGGCGCTGCGCGAGCTGGGCACGCTGGAACAGGCTGAGCCCCGCGAAGGCGACGAAGCCGTCCGGGACGAACTCACTCGCCGGGCCGGGTCGTACGTCCAGGCCGACGTCGACGCATTGGTCGCGCACGCCCTGGCCGCGCACCTCGGGCACTACCAGGACCCGGCCGCCCGCGAGGCTGCCGCCGACCTTCTGCCGCAGCCCGTCCTTGCACGCGCCGCGCTGCTCGCCGAACTCGCCCGCCTGGTCCCGGCCGCCTGCGTCGACCAGCTGGCGTTCGCGGCCCGCCTCGCCGCCGCCGACCCCGAGGCCACTGCCGACCTCGCTGCGTTCCTCACCCGCGCCACCGAGCCGGCCGGCGCTGAGGGAAGCCGGGCGTGAACGAGCGCCAGGAGCACGGGGTGGTCGTCACCTGCTCCCGGACGGCGTCACGCTAACGCAGCGTGAGCGGGACACTGCCTGTCACGCTCCGGCGGAAAAGCTGTCACGCTCCCTTCAATGCGTCCATGTATGTCCGATCTTTAGGCCCGTTGATCCTCTCCAGGGCAGATCTGCGGGTGGAGCGTGACACTTGTGGTCTTGCCTGGCGCGCACTCGCGCGCCGTACGAACGTAGTCGCGCCCACTCTCCGACATCCCCGCCTGAACAGTCCGGCCGATCTGTGTCATCTGTGTCATCAACCCCCCGTTTCCCCACGTGGGCAGGCTCATCTGTGTCACTGTTCAGCTGATCTGTGGCATCGCGCGGGCGGACCCATCTGGACCCAGCAACCGCCCCAGATCCTGGGTCCCTGGGTCCCGGGACCGGTGTTTTCCCAGGTGGACGCGGAACGGTCCGGAAGCTGGGTCCACCTGGGTCCTGGTCCGGCACCTCGTAGGAGTCGGTTCGTCCGGAGTGGTCCCCCCGGGCCCAGGGCGGCCGATACCGTTGAGGGAGACGCCAGTTCTGCCTTCTGGAGCCCTCGATGAGCGAACAGCCGACCGCCTCCGCCGACCACGCCCGGCAGCAGCTGGAGCCCGCGGCCGCCGACGGGTTGCGTGCGTACGCGGCCAAGACCCGCGCCAGCGCCGACCAGTTCGCCGCCGTCCTGGAGGACATCGCGGAGAACGGGCTGCCCTCGGTGGAGGATTGCACGCCGTGGGAGGAGCTGCGTGAGGCCCACCTCGCCCGGCTCGCCGCACAGCGCCCGGCCGTCGCCTGATGGCCCCGCGGCAGGGCCCGCGCCGCGCCCGGATCGCCTTCTCCGACTCCGCCGCCAAGCAGCTGGAGTCCATCACCAGCGAGGCGGTGCTCCACGCCCTGGACCGCGCCCTGGTCGTCATCTCCGTCGACTCGGACGTCGGCGAGCCGATCCCCGGCGACACCGCCGGCCCCCAGCTGCGCCAGTACACCGACGAAGTCGAAGCCGTCCGGGTCCTGTACTTCGTCACCGCGCTGCGCACCGTCGTGGTCGTGGCGTACATCGAGGTCTGACCAGCGAAGGAGCCGCAGTGCCGTCCATCGTCCAGGAGCTCTCCAGCCACCGCGACCTCGGAGGGCTCCGCACCCTGCTGGAGTGCCCCTTAGGGGTCCTTGCAGAATGATCTTCCTGTGGCACGGTGGAGAGGTACGTGATCCCGTGTTGTGTGG
>NZ_DF968328.1:0-15495 GCF_001270025.1 Streptomyces azureus
GGCACGCATATGAGTACGGGCCACGCCGTTTCGGGTACCGAGATGAGCACCGGTACCCAGTTCGGTACAGAAGTCAGCGGCACACAGGTCAGCACTGGCCCGCAGATCTTTTCCGGCTTGTACCTTCCAGCGATGGAGGCGCTTGTCGAGTACTCCCTCCAGTTGCGCGACCGCGGGGTGCTGGACAACGTCTGGAGCCGGTAAATGGAGCCGTTGCCCAACACCATGGACTCGAGCCGCGCGCACCTTGCCGCAGACTTGCTGGCACGGGCGAACCAACATTTTCGATCAGGCCGCCTGGACGAGGCCCACGCGGGCTACCTTCAACTCGTCGAGATCGCCCCCGACAATCACTCCGCCTACAACAACCTGGGCCGTGTGCGTCAGGAGCAGGGTGATCCCGAGGGGGCGGTCACGTGCTATCGGGAAGCGATGCGCATCGATCCCGGCCTGCGGGTCGCGCGACGCAACCTCACCACGTGTCTCGTCGAGCTTGGCCGGAGTGACGAGTGCATCGACTTGTGGCGCGCCGAGGATGCCTTTGATGCCGACGATCTTGCCTGGTTGGACCGCCAGTCCTGGCTTGCCCTGCTGGCTCATGCCCTTTCGGCCGCCGGCGAATACGCGCGCGTGCACGCAGCGGTCCGCTTGGGCAGCGCCTGGTACCCGCCCCTCTCACCGCCGCCTCCGGCGACCGCTCACCCGGAGACCCGACTCACGATTCCGAAACTGCGCCACGACATCGAACAGTTCCGGTACTTGCAGAGGCGATCCCTCCTCGGTGAGGAATTCACCGACGTCATCGCGGTGTACGAGGAAACGATCTCCCACCTGGAGTCGGCCGGCGTGCACGGGCCGACACCGCTGGACGCGACAACGGAACGTGTCATCGGCCATGTCTACGGCCGCATCGTCCATGTCCGGAACACGCCCCGGGTGCCCCGCGCCCTGTCGGACAGCTGGAACCCTACGGAGGTGGAGAGCCAGTATCTCGACCAGCCGCCGGGCGTGGTCGTCATCGACGATTTCCTGTCGCCCGAGGCGCTCGAAAGTCTGCGTCTGTTCTGCCTCGAGTCGACGGTGTGGACGGGGAACCGCTACGCCCACGGACGACTTGGGGCGTTCTTCCGCGACGGCTTCACCTGCCCCCTTCTCCTCCAGATCGCGGAAGAACTACGAGACTCCTTGCCCCGGGTCATCGGAAAACGGCACCCGCTGCGTCAGCTGTGGGCCTTCAAGAATGAGAACGACTTTCCGGCGGACTCCAACACGCACGCAGATTTCGCCGCCGTCAACCTGAACTTCTGGATCACCCCTACCGACGCCAACCTCGATCCCGAAACCGGCGGACTCGTTGTGTACGGGGTTGACGCCCCGCTGCACTGGGATTTCGCTACCTACAACAGTCGCAGGGAAGTAATCGAGCCCTATCTGAGGCAGCAGAAGGCCACATCCTTCAAGATTCCCTATCGACAGAACCGCGCCATTCTGTTCAACTCGGACCTGTTTCACGGCACGGACGGCCTGCATTTCCGTTCCGGCTACGAGAACCGCCGCGTCAACATCACGATGCTCTACGGCGAGAGAGCACAGGACGACCATCATCGGGGCCTGGCACACGCCTCCCATCCAGGGACATCCACCGCATGGCGTTCCCGGGCCTTCACTCACCGCAGGACCAGTCGGCTGTGAGCTCCCAGTACGGCCAGGACTACTTCGTCGTCCAGGTCCTCCGGGGCATGCGCAATGGCTTCTTTCTCGATTCTGGCGCGTCGGACGGGGTCAAGGCGAGCAACACTCACCTGCTGGAGAAATCCTTCGGTTGGTCCGGGATCTGCGTCGAGCCGAACACGGAATTCTACAGTCGGCTCTTGGAGAATCGTCGCTGCGTCTGCGTGAACTGCTGCCTGTACGACCGTGAAGGGACCGTTGACTTCCTGGAGGCGGGCACGATCGGGGGAATCCTCCAGGAATACGATCCGTCCCTCCTTCACTATGCCGAGGAACGTGTCCAGACCATGCTCGCCGACAGTCCTCGAACGGTCCGCAAGCCCACGCGTACGATCCGATCGGTGCTCGACACATGCGGGGCCCCGCCCGTTATCGACTACTGGAGTCTGGACACTGAAGGGTCGGAATTGACTCTCTTGTTGAGCTTCCCCTTCGACGCGTACTCCTTCCGCGTGATGACTGTTGAGCACAACTGGCTGCCTGTCCGGTCCCGCATCAGGGCCTTTCTGGAAAGCCACGGGTACGTCTGGGTCCGGGAGGCCGGTTGCGACGACTGCTATGTGCGGCACGACGTCCTCCTGGATGACCCCGCCTGGCGAAGCGTCGTGTGGAGAGGACGCCGAGTGAGGTAGCGGCCAACGCGTCAGTCACGATGCCGACATTTGCGAGGCTGGCGGAGTCGATGCGGCCGCCGATCTTCGCGGGTGCGGGATGGGAAACGGCGCTGTCGCAGGCCTCATCAGGCCGCATCTGCTCGTACGAGTGCACGTTCTGCGTGTCCTGCAGCGATGCCATGGGGGACACGTGCCCCAACTGCGGCGGTGAACTCGTCGCCCGCCCTCGCCGTGCATCGGCCCCCACCGCCGAGCAGACGATCAGCCGCGCCGGTCAGCGATCGTAGGCGGTGAGTGAGCGCACGAGTGGTCGCCCGGTGCGGTGGTTGTGCCAGACGGCGGGGGTCTGCGCGAGGGTCCGCTGGAGCACGCGGACGATCACGTCGGCACGGCGGTGAGTCGGCCTGTCAGATGCGGGGAGCTGGGGGCAGGAGTCAGGGCCGGCGCGGCTGTTCCGTCGTGCCGCCGTCGGCGTCGAAGACCTTGGTGAAGGTGGCCCCGCAGCGGCAGCGGGAGTGCTCGATCAGGTTTCCGTCTTCGGACACGCTCAGCGGGGAACCGACGGAATTTGCTGACCTGCTGGAACACGGTCTCAGCGGGGCAGGGGTCCCACGAAGGACCGCCCAGGCCGACGGCACCGCCGTACGGCTTGCCGTCGGTCTGGGCGGTCATGATTCCCAGCGGTCCCAGAGGACGTCCGGAAGGAGTCTCAGAGGATCGCGATCGGGTTGTTCAAACCCGCGATGTTCTTGATGACGTCGATGTCTTGGTTGTCGGAGAGGCCCTGCTGCGCAGTGTTGCCGTTGTTGCTGCCGTGGTTGGAGGTTGACTGCTGGTTCCCGTTGTTCACGCCGACCAGCTGGCTGGCGATTTGAGGTCCCCCGCCGGAAGGTGCAGGCCGTGCGCACCACGCGCAACGAGCATCTCATCGAGATCCGGAAGGCCTTCGTTACGGCCGGCTGGAGCGTGCTGGACAAGATCAGCTCCAACACCCTCGCGCTTCGTCATCTGTCGGTAATCGCCCATCCGCCCCGGCCTGCGCAGTAGCGCCGATGGCCTGAGGGACGGAGCTGTCAGTCCCGGATGGCAGCATGAGCCGATGGCCACTGCGCACGACATCGCCTCGCCTCCTCGGGTCGGCAAGCCGGCGCACCAGGTCGTGCGGGCGCCCGCCACTGGCGAGTTGCACCTCCTGGAACCGGGCGAAGTCGTCCCATCGCGGCTCGCTGTCGGTGTCCGGTTGTTGTGCACCGCCGGCGAGGCGACCGGCCCCGCCGTACGTCCCTTCACCGAGCCGTGGCAGGAGCGCCGGGCATGCCGCACCTGCCTCGCCGTCGCGCGGGGCGAGCCCCCGCAGTCGACGGCGACCGCCGAAGTACTACCCGGTAGCGAGCCGCTCGTGCCCGACGGCTCCGCTCCCGCCCGGTTGCCCGCCCAGCACCAGGGCCACGACGTGGACTGGGAGCCGTGGAGTCCCCAACCGTGGATATCTCACGTGACTCAGCCGTGCGAGCACTGCGGGGCCGCCGGACCTGGCGAGTGGACGCGGGGAGCCAGCAGCCGCGAGTTCTGGCGGTACTCCGCGGTTAGTGCAGGTCGCGGTGGCCGCTTTGCATGAAGATGCGCAGCGGCTTGCGGGGTACGCGGGAGATGAGGTCTGGGTAGGGGTTGCCGTCCGGCATCTGCGCGAAGCTGGACAGGTATCCGATGACGTGGCGGAACTTGTCCGGACGCAGCCACGCGGCGGTAAAGGCGCAGTTGCCGCCGCTGCTCCCGCCGCAGATGCCCCACCTTTCGGGCGAGTGGGCGATGGTATAGCGCTCCGCAACCTGCGGGATGATCTCGGTGAGGGGGAAGGTGACGTACCGGTCGTCGAAGGCGTCGTACTCGTTGTTGCGGTTCTTCAGGTCTCCGCATCGGGGAAGACGCCAGGATCGACGAACACGCCGATGGTGACGGGGATGTCGCCGCGGTGAATGAGATTGTCCAGGACGATCGCGCCGCGTACCTCCGCTGCGGGGTCCAGGTACCACCATCCGTCCTGGAACACCATCAAGGATGCCGGTTTCGCTGGGTCGTACTATGCGGGCACGTGTACCCAGAACTTCCGGAAGGTTCCCGGGTAGACCTCGCTGTCCATCCAGCCGAACGCGACCGTCTCGCCAGCGGGCACGCCCGGCTGTAGAGCGGAATCGGGTCCGTGGACGTAGCGCACGTCCCACTGGTCGATCGGAAATGGCTGGTAGGGCATCTCGATAGCCATGGGGAGCAACCGTAGGGCGATCACCACCCTTGACCGCAGGGAAACTTTTCGGCCAGCCCCGAATGCCACACCCTGACATCTGTCAGGGTCGCGACGTCCCTGGCGCGGTCTACGGTTCGAGGCGCTGACTCGGGGGAGCTCTTAGCCGCTACGGCATCTGGAGCAGGAGATGTGAGCGCTCTGGTCGGGTAACAGCAGCAGCCGTGGTGACGACATCTCGCCGTTGGAACGGCTGCATCGGTTGCGACTACAGAGGAGATCAAATGAGATTGAGAAGAATCAGAACACGGGCGGCTGCAATGGTCGTGACGATGATCGCCGCAGTCCTTGTTCCGCTGGCTGCGCAGGCACCAGCACAGGCAGCACCGAACGTTGCGGCCGGAACGGCCGCATGGACACCGGAGATCTACCCGCTGTTCTCAGGCGAGTGGGTAAAGCGGGATGTGTCGAGTGCCCAGCGGGACTCGGAGCTGATCACGTGCTCCTGGGCATCTGGAATCGCCTGCGTGGCGGTTGGTCAGGGCGACGGCAAGCACAGCATCTTCCACCTGTTCAAGTGCGATACGCGGTCGCTCTCGAACTTCATCGACGCGCTCTCTGTTCGCAACAACCAGACTGGCGGAGCCCAGGTTCGTTTCTGGGGTCCCAACTACTCGTACTCCGCCCCCGCGGACGGCAACATCTACAACTTCCCGAACCACGCGACGTACGACTTCAATCGCCTCGATATCTGCTAAGGGCACATCGACCCGGGCCCGCTGATTATGGTGTCCGGGTCGGAAGCCTTTGCAGTGACGGCTGCGGAGTGACGACTGTCTGACGTACAGGTGGTCGAGACCCTGGTTGACCACGCTGCGCCGGGCGATGGTGAACAGCCAGGCCTCCTCCACGGCCGCATCCGCTACGAAGGCGCCTTCGCCGTGCTCGACCTCGACCACGCCCTCGCGCCGTGGCTGCTCGGCGACGCCGCCCTCGCCACCGCCTACAACACGGCCTACGAGCGCGTGTACCCCGGCGCGCTGACCGAACTGGTCATCCCCGCCACCGCCTTGACCGGCCGCAAAGCCTGGGAGCAGTGGCTGCACGGTTGACGACCACCAACAACGCGGCATGGGCCATCGGCGTAGGCCTGTGACTGGTCGCGATAGATGGTTGTTGGCACTCGCTCGCGTTGGTCGGCCATCTGTCACCTGGACCAAGGTGTCTGCCGGTCAACGGCCCCGCGCATCCCGACGGCAGCGCCGACGAGGCGCCGGCGTCATCCACCTAGACCAGTGTCATCTATCGCGACCAGTCAAGAGCGACCAAGGCAGGAACGGTGGGCAGATGGATGGGGCGGGGCCTTCCCTCCCTCGGTCTCGCGCTCGGGCAGGAGGTGACCGAGGTGCACCTGCGCTCGCTGTTCGGCGAGGGCCGGCACCCGGACGCCGACCGGCTCGTGGCCGAGCAGCTGGCGGCGGGGAAGAAGCCTGCGGCCGCGCGCCGGGGCGGTGCGCTCGGGCGCAAGGTGAAGGTCACCGGGGCCCATCTCGTCTTCCGGCCGCAGCCGACCCTGCAACTGATGTGGGCGCTCGGGGATGAGGAGACGCGGAAGGCGATCGAGGCCGCGCACGAGCGGGCCATCGCCATTGTGCTCGCGTGGATCGAGGACGACGTCGCCGTCATCCGGTACGGCGCTGGCGGTCCCCACCGCACCCGTCCCGCGCACGGCCTGGTGGCCGCGCGCTTCCGCCACTACGAGGCGAGGTCGAGTATGCCGCTGCTGCACGATCATCTCCTTCCGTCCCTGAAGGGCCTGCGTCCGGAGGACGATGTTGGGGGGGCGGTGCACTCCACGGCCCTGCTGGAGTCGGCCGTCGCCGCGTCCGCGCTCTACAACGAAGTCGTCATGGCTGAGGCGTGCGAGGCGCTAGGGCTGGCCTCCGAGCCGCGCACCGTCACGCCGGGCCGCCGACCGGTCATGGAAGTCGCCGGCGTCCCGCACGAGCTGATCCGCTGGACCTCCCGCCGCAGCGCTTACACCGCCCCTCTGTGCGTCCTTCGCGGCCGCCGGGCAGCACCACCGGCACGACACGCCGGTCCCGCCGAACGCACCACCGCCCGCTCGCGTTCGACGCACCACAGCAGGTCTGGGAGGATGGCCGGCAGCCGTCCGTACCGGGTCCGGGAACCCGCGGGCGGCGAGAGGCGGGCGGGTACGGGCAGCGGCCCGGCGGGCGGGAGAGCGGAGCGGTGCGGCACATGCCGGAGTACCCGGAGTACCTCGCCGCGGCCGTGTTCGCCGCGGGCGGCGTCGTCAACGCCCTGCTGGCACCGCACCGGTTCTCCACCGCCGTCCTGTTCTGCCTCGCGGTGACCTCTGCCGGACTCGGCGTGGCCGGTCGCAGCGCGGCAGCCCACCCGACCATCGCCACCGTCCTCGCCGTCGCCGCCCTGCTCCTGGCGCTCGCGCTGGGCCTGCTGCTGCTGGCCGACGGCGTCCTCCTGGTCCGGCGCTACGGACCGCAGGCAGCCCTGCTGGCGACCGGGGCCGCCGGCTGCGCGGTGCTGGCGGTGCTCGGCCTCGACGCGGTCTTCCACGCGGTCGGCGGCGAGGCGTTCGGTGCCCTCGTGGTCGCGGTGAACGCGGCCGCGGGATACCTCACTCTGCTCTTCCTCGTCTTCGCCGGCTACGTGTTCGTCCTGGGCCGTAGCACCCCCCTGCCGGAAACCACCCATGTCGTCGTCCTGGGCGCCGGGCTCAAAGGCGACCGGCCCGGCCCGCTGCTGATCCGCAGGCTGGAGCGCGCCCTTGCGATCGAAGCCGCCCGCGCACCGGACGCGCCTCGTGTGGTGTTCGTCGTCTCGGGCGGTCAAGGCGACGACGAGGTCCGCTCCGAGGCGGACGCGATGGCCGACTATCTGCGCGGACGCGGAGTGCCCGCCGACCGGATCGTGCGGGAAGACCGCTCCGTCAACACCGGGCAGAACCTCCGCTTCAGCGCGGCCCTCGTGGACGGCACCACTCCCGGCCACCGTGCCACGGTGGTCACCAGCGGCTTCCACGTCTACCGCACGACCCTGCTGGCCCGCCGCGTCGGCGTGCCCGTGCATGTCGTGGGCGCGCCGACATCCCCCGCCTACTGGCTGGCCGCGACACTGCGCGAATTCGCCGCCATCCTGTGGCTGGACCGCCTCCCCTTGGTCGGACTCAGCCTGCTGCTGGCAGTGCCGGTGGCGACGGCGGTCTTGGAGCACTGAGTGCGTGTTTCTGATCCTCCGGCGACTCACGCGAAAGACGCCCGCACCCCGATTGGTCGAAGGGGCCTGACCACGCCCAGCAGCCCGGAGCTCCCCTGCCACCTTGTTGTCCATTGCAATGGTGTCGGCGTACAAGTGGCAGTGCGCCACCACCTGGTACGGATGAGCGTGCACCAAGGTTGATGCGGCGGCGGGTGGCGTCCGTGGGCCTGCTGTCGTCGCGTCGCCGGTTCGGGGTGCCAGAGGAGCCGCTCGGGACCGCCCCGACGCAGCTGGATCAGGGTGATTGCGCGACCCGGTTGAAGAGCCGGCCGGCGAGATCGACGCCGATGACCGCGCCGTTGTCGTCGCGGGAGAAGTAACCGCGCTGCCCCTTGAGGCCGCCTTCGGTGACGATGTACTCGTCACCGTCGCGGGTAAGGAAGCCGATCGCTGCGGCCGGGTAGCCGGGCGGCATTTCCTCGTCCGATGCCTCACGGATCTCCGGCTTGATATCGACAGCCAGGGTGAGGCGGGTGCCGTCGGCGGCGATGTCGAGGCTCATGGCGTCGATCTCGTAGCGGCCGACGACCTGCCGGGCCAGCTCCTCGCCATACGGGACCGGCTTCGCTTCCTGCTCGACGACGCCGAGGTAGTGCTCCAGCGTCCACTGCACGACGGACTGGTTGAAGGGGTAGCCGTCCGGCCCGGCGTTGGCCAGGCAGACCACCGCGAAGTTGCGTTCCGGCGCGATGAGCAGCTCGGCGAACTGGCCGTTGCCCGAGCCGCCGTGCCTGATCCCGAGAATGCCGTCCAGGTCGTGCAGGAACCAGCAGATGCCCAAGCCGTCCCCGAGCGAGCTGGCACGCAGCTTGACGGTCTGCTCCCGCATGCGCTGCAGCACTGGTGCGGGCAACACGCCGTCACCGTAGCCGAGTTGGAATCGCGCCCAGCGCAGCAGATCGCTCACCGAGGAAGCGAGGCCGCCGCCGGGGTTGTCTGCGCGCGCACCCTCCTTGAATGCCCCCCACGGCCGGGCGGGGTGCAGTTCGCCGTTCTCGCCGCGGTTGTAGCCCACCGCGAACTTGCGGACCATCACCTCGGCCAGGCCGTACACGGTGTCGGAAAGGCCCACCGGCTCCAGGATGAGCGAGGCCATGGCGTGCTCGAAGGGCAGGCCCGTGACCTTCTCGATGACCCGTCCGGCCAGGTTGTATCCTGCCTGGCTGTACGAGGCGCGGGCGCCGGGCGGTGCGATCAGCGGCAGCTCGGGCAGCTTCGCCACGAGTCCGGCCAGGGAGCGGTCGCCCTTGCCGTCGTCGACCAGGTTCCAGTCCAGGCCCGCGGTGTGGTTGAGCAGGTTCAGGACGGTGATCTGCGCCGCGGCTTGCTCGTCGGCGAGCTTCATCTCGGGGACGTAGCGCCGCACCGGCGCGTCCAGGTCCACCTTCCCCTCCGCGGCCAGGCGCATCAGCGCGGTCGCAGTGAAGGTCTTGGACACCGATGCCAGATGGAACAGCGTCTTCTCATCGACCGGCAGCGGGTTGGCGAGGCTCGTCACCCCGTGCGACGCGTAGATCTCCTGATCGCCCAGCAGCACCCCGACGGCGACACCGGGAACCCCGAATTCCTTGGCCTGCGCTTCGACAAAATCCGACAGCTTCTGCTGCGACATTGCTCCCCCTCCATGAACTTGAACTAAGTACGAGGAGGAGCGTAGGCCGCCACTTGAACAAAGTGCAAGCCGTCGCGTGAACTAAGTGCAACTAAGGTGGTGGTCATGCCGAGAGACACGCTGACCGCAGACCGGATCGTCCACGCGGCCATCGAGCTGCTGGACGACGAGGGACTGGACGGCCTCAACATGCGCAGCCTGGCCCAACGGCTCGGCTCGGCTGCCACGGCCGTCTACTGGCACATCAAGACCAAGGACGAGCTGGTCCGGCTCGCCAGTGATGCGATCTGGTACGAGATCGAGCAGCCCGATCTCGACGCCACCGACTGGCGTACGGCCGCTACCATCCAGGCCGCCGGCATGCACGCGATGCTCACCCGGCACCCCTGGCTCGGCCAGGCGTTCGGCAGCCATCTCATGCACGGACCCGGCCAGGCTCGCCATGACGATCTGAGTCTCGCCATCTACGAAAAGGCGGGCTTCACCGCCGCCGACGCGGACCGGGCAGCCGCCACCGTGCTCACCTTCGTGCTCGGCAGCGCGCTCGGCCCCGCTGCGGAGGTGTCGCTGAAGCGCCGGCTCAGCAAGAACGGCGCGGATGCCGAGCAATTGATGACGGAGGCCATGACACGGGCTATCGAGACCGCTCAGCAGTACCCGCGGCTGCGGGAACGCCTCGGCACCCCCGCCGCCTCGCAGTACATCGCAGCCCCCGACAACACCTTCGAATTCGGCCTGCAGTCCATCCTCGACGGCTTCGAGGCCCGCCTCACCGCCGACCGCACCAGCCGGCGCAAGTGACCTGTACCCCGACCAACACCCGCCCGACCAGCCCATGACCCCCTCTCGGCTTTGCCCAAGCCCTCTTCGCCCACCACGAGCCATCCAGCGGGACACCGACATGGCCTGAGCGGTGCTGCACATGACTCTGTACTTGAGCGAAATTGCTCTGAGTAAGCAAGACCTTCGTGAGGTCACCGCGTTCGCTGCGGCGTGCGCGGAAGTGGTGCTCGAGGTATTCGAGGCCGATCAGCCTGACGACTCGCGGCCTCAAGACGCTTAGGCACTGCGGGCCTAGCTTGCCGTGTCGATGAGGGTGGACTTCGGACCTGGTGCGACTGATGCGGCTGGCCGGCCGGACGACCGGCCGGGGCAGTCCGCGCTCGTCCCGGCCGACGCGGTCTCCCGGTCGCCGTCGCCGTCCCCGCCGTCACCGTCCCCTACGCCAGGCTTCTCCGACGCTGTTACCCGCCAGTCAGCATCCTTGGCCGCCTGGTACCAGATACATCGGCCGGCCACCCGAGCATGAGCGCGGGAGATCGTGAACGCGATCCTGTACGTGGACCGCACCGGGGTGCAGTGGCGCTACCTGCCGCACGACTTCCCACCCTGGGAAACCGTCTACGGCTACTTCGCCAAGTGGCAGAAGGCCGGAGTGTTCGCCCAGCTCAACGGGCTGCTGCGGGAGTTGGTGCGGCAGAAGGAAGGTCGCAGGGCGAGCCCGTCGGCCTGCGCGATCGACGCGCACAGCGTGAAGACCTCCACGAGCGTGCCCGCCACCAGCCAGGGGACGGACGCGGGCAAGAAGATCGTGGGCAGGAAGCGCAGCATCGTCACCGGCACCCTCGGCCTGCTGCTCGCTGTACTGGTCACCGCGGCCAGCGTCCAGGACTCGGTGGCCGGCGCCCGCCTGCTCGGCCAGGTCGCGGCCGACCACCCCACCGTCCGCAAGGTCTGGGTCGACGGCGGCTACCGCAAGCACTTCGTCGAGCACGCGGCCACCCTCGGCATCGACCTGGAAATCGTCCAGCGCACCCCCGGGACCAAGGGCTTCACCCCGATCCCGAAACGCTGGGCGGTCGAGCGGACCTATGGCTGGCTGATGCTTCACCGCCGCCTGGCCCGTGACTACGAGACGCTCCCGGCCCGCTCCGAAGCCATGATCCACCTCGCCATGACCGATCTCATGGCCCGCCGTCTCACTGGCGAGAACACCCTCTCCTGGCACGACCCAGCAAAGCCACACAAACCATGGATTCCGGGATGAAACACCGGGATAAACGACCTCTAAATCGCTCCGGGAGGGCGCTTGCGGAGAATGTCGATGATGCGGCACTTGAGGATCGTCCAGGCGTAGCCCTCCAGGTTCTCCATCTACCAGGCCCTTGCCGACCGCGGCATACCGCCCGGCATCGCCCGGGCCGACGTCGCGCTGCGCGCGTACCACCAGGCGGACCGCGACGACACGATCTGCATGACCCTCACCTGGGACGTCAGGCGCACCGGCGGAAGGGGCGGGGTCCGGCTCGCCTGGGATGAGGAGACCGCGGAGGCGCTCGCGGGCTCACCGTGAGCGCCTTCTGTTCCGTGTCATTGGGCCCACCGCTCGTTCTGGCCTGTGTGGCACGGTCGGCGCAGACACTGACCGACATCCACGAGGGGGGTGTTCGGAATCAGCTATCTTGGCGAGCAACATCGCGCGGTGGCAAGCCTGTTCGCTACAAAGGGGACCGACAAGTTCAACCGCGAATGGACGGTGCTGGTGCCGCACGGTTCCCCAGTGCTACCGGACGCGCTGTTCGCCATGGAATGCGCCGTGCACCGGACATTCCCGGTCGGTGACCACGAGGTGGTCATCGGGGCGGTCGAGATGGTCCGCATCGGCGAAGGAGTACCGCTGGTGTAACACGACAGGACCATGCGTTTCCTCGCCGACTGTCACCCTGGCGGCACCTTGGTGCCGGTCGACGCGGCTGCGGCGCCACCATGAGGAGAGAGGCTAGACAAGGTCAATGGAACATCGTCAGCTCGGTCGCAGCGGCCTGATGGTCAGCGAAGTCACGTACGGCAACTGGCTCACCCACGGCGAGCTGACCGGCCGCGAGCAGGCTTTGTCCTGTATCCGGGCGGCACTCGACGCGGGGATCACCGCGTTCGACACCGCCGACGTGTACGCCCAAGGAGCCGCGGAGGAGCTGCTCGGAGCCAGCCTGCAAGGCGTCAGGCGCTCCTCCCTGGTGATCACGAGCAAGGTGTGCCTGCCGACCGGGGACGGCCCGAACGACCGCGGACTGTCCCGCAAGCACATCATGGAGTCCTGCGAGGCCTCCCTGCGCCGGCTGCGGACCGATTACATCGACGTCTACCAGGCCCACCGCTTCGACGAGCGAACGCCCGTCGAGGAAACACTGGTCGCCTTCGACGACCTGGTGCGGCAGGGAAAGGTCCTTTACCTCGGTGTCTCGGAGTGGACCGCCCCGCAGATCGAATCGGCCCTCACCATGGCGGGCGAGCTCGGGTTGCGCAGCCGAATCGTGTCCAACCAGCCGCAGTACAACATGCTGTGGCGGATCATCGAACCGGAGATCGTCCCGCTCTGTCTACGTGAGGGCATCGGTCAGCTGGCCTTCCAGCCTCTCGCGCAGGGCGTGCTCACCGGCAAGTACGGGCCCGGACAGGACTGGCCCGAGGACTCACGAGCGAACGCCGGTGGCCGGGCACCCAGCTTCATCAACCGGGTCCTCGGCCGGGAACTGCTCAGCAGTGTCGAGAGCCTGCGCCCGATCGCCGCGGCGTCCGGTCTGTCACTCGCTCAGCTCGCCATCGCCTGGGTGCTGAGCAGGCCGGGAGTCGCCTCCGTCGTCGTGGGCGCCACCAAGCCCGAGCAGGTCAAAGAGAACGCCACGGGGGCGGGCAAGCCCCTCGAAGAGGACGTACTCCGGCGAATCGACGAGGTTCTGGGCGATCTCATTGACTGCGATCCGGCGAAGACAGCCCAGATGATGGCGGTGAAACCGGCCTGGGCCAGGTCACGGAGCTGACCCACGCGGACGTGTGATGCCCGGTCGGATGGGCGAAGGCCCCCCGACCGGGCAGCTCTGTTTGTACTGCGCCGCGCCGGCGCCTGGGCATCACCGTGGACGCCCAGGCGGCCGGGGGACAGCGCGGCGTCGGTGTCCGTGGCGGGTGGCCCGGGGCGAAGGCCGCCCAGGCGTCGCGGGCTCGGTCCGGGATTCCGGGACATCCGTACGGACCGCTGAAGGTGCTCGTCAGGAGTTCGTACGACCAGCGTCATCCTCGCGATGGCCGCGGGCGGGCTCCGCAGCGGAGACCCCGGCGGTGTCGTCGGCGTTGATGCTCCTATTGCTCGTCAAGCGGCTCGAAGCCATTCGCGGTAGGCGTGGGTCAGGGTGTCATCGCGGCGGGTTCCTCGTTCGAGGGTGGAGATGGTGGCCGGCCAGACTCCGAAGTGGCCGGCTGCGGCGGTGAGGGTGATGTTCTTCGACTGCCGCAGGGGCCGCAGGTCGGCGATGCCGGGAACGGTGACCGTGGTCGTCAGGCAGCGGAACATCTCCCGTGCGATGGCCCGTTTCAGAAGCCGGATGATCTCCTTCTTCGACCGGTCGGCGGCGGTCTGCCGTGCCACGTATTCGCGTGTGCGGGAGTCGCTGGCCATGCGGACCAGGGCGATGCGGTAGAGGGACGCGTTGGCGGCCCGGTCGCCGCCTCGTGAGAGGCGACAGGCGGGTTACCTGACCCATCGGACAGGCCCTAGATGATCAATTCCAAGGGATGCCTGTGGAGGGTGTGTGGGGGGCGGCGGCCGAAGCCACCGCGAGACGGTCAGGCGGCGGGCTGCCGGCCCTGGTTGTCGAGGTGGCAGCGGGCGGTCAGGCGTCAGGGTCGACTTCGGGGTGCGTGAACCGCACGGGCTTGCCCAGCGACCGAGCGTAGGCGATTTCGGCTCGGGTGCTGTCTCCGATGTAGTCGCCGACTACGAGCACCTCATCAGCGAGCCGGATCTTCGCCCGGTGCAGATCGTCGAGTCGAACCTTCAGCGCCTCGGCCTCGACAGGATCGGACCAAAGTTCGTGCGGCGACTTCATGTCACAGCCCGGTTTGACGACAATCTTTCCGGCTTTGGTCTCCCGCAGATCGGCCTCGGTCATCTCGGTCATGAAGCGGGTGGAGCCGCAGATCACGACGATACGCGGGAGGCTCAACAGCTTCTTCGCGTCGGCGAGCTTCTCCTCGGGGGTGAGCAGTTGCGGGTATGACACTGGTTCCTCCTGGTGGTGTGGTCCAAGGGGTGCCTGCGGAGACGAGAACGAGGGTGTCCAAGATCGTTTTGTGACGAACGACGTGGACACCCTCGCGACAGAACTCTATGCGACGACCGACGACATGCTGAAGGAGCATCCCGACCTGGCGCCGTGGCGCCCGCCGGTCGGCATTACGTCACGCCTGAGCGATGCCGAGCTGGTCACCCTCGCCACGATGCAAGCCATACTCGGCTACACCTCCGAGGCCAAATGGCTCCGCCATGCCCGTGCCCACCTGCGCCACCTCTTCCCCTGCCTGCCCCAGCAGCCCGGCTGCAACAAGCGGCTGCGCAAGGCCGCCGCTCTGGTGCGAAGCGTCAACCGGATCCTGGCCACCACCACCTCGGTGTGGAGCGACGACGTATGGGTCGTGGACTCCACCCCGGTGGAATGCGGCCGCTCCCGTGAGACCGTCAAACGCTCCGACCTGGCAGACTGGGCCGAATACGGCTACTGCGCCAGCCACAGCCGCTTCTTCTGGGGCCTGCGCCTGCACCTGGTCTGCACCCTTCAGGGCCTGCCCATCGCCTTTGCCCTGACCGGGGCCAAGGCCGACGAACGCGAGACCCTCCTCGACCTCCTGGCCGCCGAATGTGAGCTTCTGCGAGAGCGCCCCCGACAGACTCTCATCGGCGACAAGAATTACTTCGGCCGTGGTTTCGAGCGCGAACTGTCCGATCATGGAGTCCAGTTGCTGCGGCCTGCCCGTAAAGGTGAACGGGAACGGCCTGGCGCAGCCCTGTTCAAGTCGCTGCGGCAGGTCATCGAATCGATCAACGAGACCTTCAAGGGACAGCTTGACCTCGAACGGCACCGAGGGCGGACACCCGGAGGTGTCATAGCCCGCGTCATGCAACGCATTCTCGCGCTGACCGCCGCGATCTGGCACAA
>NZ_DF968329.1:0-5616 GCF_001270025.1 Streptomyces azureus
GAACCGAACCCACTCAGGAGCCCCACCACCAAGACGGTCACCGCGACCAGCACTCCCGCACGCCGCCCACCTCCCCACCATGGGACCCTGCACGCCCTGAGCATGCCCTTCATCTGTCTCTCCTCTGCCGGGGGCGGCTGCCCGTCCGGCGGAGCGTGCCCCGAGGACGGGCCGACCGCGCTGAAGTGGATGCCGGACGGACAGCGAACGTCTGCTGGGCACGCCTGTCTCGTGCGGTGAGCTTGTAGCCGTGCAGGTCGGCGTTGCCGGATGCCGAGGGTCAGGTCGATCGAGCGGTAGCCGGAGACAGCACTGAAGGTGTCGTCCGTCGAAGGACAGTAGGCATGCGGCATGTCCTCGTCAATAGCTACCCGAGGTAATCATCCCATGATGCACTCTCGGCGACACGGGGACGAACCTCAACTCCTGCCCTTTCAGGGATTCGCCGTCCCTCCTATGGGTAGGATCCCCGCCGATACCCGCTAATACATCCCATGTACTTGGATCATGTGGCGGCATCCGGTGGACCGCGGAAGTGCTCCACCGCTTTCGAGGCACTCCCCCGCAGCGTGGTACACCTTCTCCCCGGCCCGTTCCTGGACGCGCAGGCCACCGCTCTCGGCTACCTGCTGTCCCTCGACACCGACCGGCTCCTCGCACCCTTGCGGCGCGAGGCCGGTCTGCCGCCGGTCGCCGAGTCCTACGGCAACCGGGAGAACTCGGGGCTCGACGGCCACACCCTCGGGCACACACTGTCGGGTGCCGCTCTCATGAGCGCGGTGACGGACGGCCCCAGGCCGAAAGCCATGGTCGAACGTCTGGTTGAGGGCGTCGTCGAGTGTCAGGACGCCCTGGGCACCGGCTACGTCGGGGGCATTCCCGGCGGCGTACGACTGTGGCGGCGTGTGGCCGCGGGCCAGGCGGAGCGGGGCTCGTTCGAGCTCGGTGGTGCCTGGGTGCCGTGGTACAACCTGCACAAGCTCTTCGCCGGCCTGCTGGACGCCCACCGGCACGCCGGTTCGGACCTGGCCCTGACCGCCGTGCGGCGGCTGGCCGACTGGTGGGACCAGGCGGCGGGGATGGACGACGACACCCATGAAGCCATGCTCCGCACGAAGTTCGGGGGGTATGTGCGAGGCTCAGGCGGACCTCGCCGACATCACCGGCACGGACCGCTACGCCGCCCTGGCACGACGCTTCCTCGACCGGTCCCTGCTCCGCCCGTTGCGCGAGCACCGCGACGTCCTCGACGCCGTTGCCGCCGGCGAGAACAACCCGAAAGCGACCACCTGTTCGAGGGACAGGACGCATGGTCCGGCCGCACCGACGGGCTGACATGGCGGGCCGCCACGGGATGGTGGCCCTACCGCCTGACCGACCCGGACGGCACCGCCACCGGTCTCCGAGTACCCACCTCTCGGACGCAAGTGCCGGATCGACCCGTGTACTGGTCGACGGCCATGCGCTGGGCACCCTTACGCCCTTGTCGCATCCCGAGGGCACGGAAATCTCCCAGGTACTCCCACTGGCCCCAGACCCTCATGCCGGGACCGCCGAGATCCGGTTCGAAGCGGTTGGCTCCGCAACCACCATCCGGCTGCGCGAAGTACGCCTGGTGCGCTGACGCGACCGCCGTCGTCTCGAGCGCGTCGAGCCCGCGGTGTGGGCGGCGGCGGAGGCCCGGAGCCCGGCGCCGGGTGGGCGGCGTTGCAGGGCACCGTGGCGGACAGCGTCCGTCAGTCAGTTCCGCGCTGTCGTCCCGAAGGGGTGGGTGTCGCCGGCGCGCAGGTGTTCCCTCAGCCACTGCTCGGTGTTGCTCACATGGAGCAGCGCGGCGGCCTGGCTGAGGGCGGCGTCACGGGTGGACAGCGCGTTGAAGATCGCCTCGTGCTCGGCGAGCGTGCGGCCCGCGGCCTTGTCGTCGACCAGACCGCGCCAGATGCGGGCGCGCAGGGTGCGGCCGGAGATCCCTTCCAGGAGGGTGAGGAGGCTCTCGTTGCCCGTGGCCGAAACGACGGCGCGGTGGAAGGCGGCGTCGTGGGCGTTGAGCTGTTCGACGTCGTCGCGGGCCTCGCGCATCGCGTCCAGGTGCCGCTTCACTTCGGCCAGTTGGGCGTCGGAGATCCGAGTGGCGGCCAGCGCCGTGGCCATCGGCTCGAGAAGCCGCCGTACCTCCATGAGGTCCTGCAGGGCGACCGAGTCGCCCTGCAGCAGTTCCACCGCGCCGCCGAGACCCTCCAGCAGCAGGCTCGGCTGGAGGCTGGTCACATACGTACCGTCGCCCCGCCGGACCTCCAGGACCCGTGCGACGGCCAGCGCCTTGACCGCTTCCCGGGCGAGGTTGCGGGACAGGCCCAGCTGAACGGCCAGGTCCGGCTCCGGTGGGAGCTTCGAGCCCGGCGGCAGGGCACCGGTCCGGATCAGCTCACGGAGCTGCTCGATCGCCTTGTCCGTCAGAGACACCGCTCGTCCCTCCCCCCACCGTGCCCCGTGAGCACGTCCGACCTGATCAGCCCCTGAGCGCGGAGATCGTCCCAGAGGCCGTCCGGGACTTGCTGATCATGGAGTTCCACGTTTCGTCCGACCTGTTCCGGGGTCCGCATGCCGAGGGTGACGTCGATGATACTGGGATGCCTGCGCGGGAAGGCGATCGCGGCGGCGGGCACGGTGGTCCCGCGCCTCGCACGGACCTCGGAGATCGCCCGAGCGCGGGCGACCGGAGCCGACGGGGCGTCCTGGCAGTCGTCCTTCATGCCCTCGGCAGGCAGGAGGTCGTCCGGCGCCGACTGGTCCAGGAGCGTGTAGCGCCCGGCCGGCATCACCGCGTCGGCGACGGTCTCGCGCGGGAAGCGGGCGAGCATCGCCGACTCGTTCACGTCGGCGCCGATCGCGCCGATCACGCCCTGTCACGCGATTCCACGGGCGTGGGCTGTCCAGCACTCTGTGCAGACCACGCAGAGTACCCAGTGGGACAGTGCAAGACATGCCATGTTTGCCGGATAGAAATACACCCTAGAACAATAGAAAAACAGTCAACTCGCCCTAAGTCACGGACACTTTCATCCCTGCACACTGGTTGACATCCCATGGCGACATGACCGACCTTCATGCGTGGCCCTGCATTCCCCTGCCCTTCCGCATCAGGGATGTGTCCATGTCGAGCTCGATCAACAGACGCCAGTTCGTGGCCTCAGCCACTGGCGTGGCCGCGGCGGCCATTGCCGGAGATGTGTTCAGTGCCGGTGTCACCGAAGCGGCACCCAGCACGTACACGCCCGACTGGCACTCGGTCGACCAGCACCCGCCGGCTCCGGAGTGGTTCCAGGACGCGAAGTTCGGGATCTACTTCCACTGGGGCGCCTTCAGCGTCCCCGCCTTCGACAACGAGTGGTACCCACGCGGCATGTACCAGGCCGGGAGCTCGCCCAACAAGCACCACATCGCGACCTATGGTCAGCCCTCAGCGTGGCCGTACCACAACTTCATCAACGGAGCGAAGGACCTGGCGGACAACACCGTGAAGTTCGCCCCGAAGCTGAAGTCGGCCGGCGGGAAGTTCGACCCGGACGAGTGGGTGCAGCTCTTCGTCGACGCCGGCGCCAGGTTCGCCGGCCCGGTCGCCGAGCACCATGACGGCTTCTCCATGTGGGACAGCCAGGTCAACGAGTGGAACTCGGTGAACAAGGGCCCTCGTCTTGACCTGCTGCGGCTGTTCTCCACGGCCATCCGCGCCAAGGGCCTGAAGCTGCTGGTGGCCATGCACCACGCGTACAACTTCACCGGCTTCTACGAATTCGTCCCCGCGCAGGCGGACAGAAGCCTCAAGAAGCTTTACGGGCAACTGGGTTCGGACGCGGAGAACCAACTCTGGTTCGGCAAGCTCAAGGAGGTCGTCGACCGCGCCCAGCCCGACATCCTGTGGCAGGATTTCAATCTGGACGCCGTCGACGAGCAACAGCGCCTGAACTTCCTGGCGTACTTCTACAACCAGGCCGACGGCTGGGGCCGCGAGGTCGTCGCCACGTACAAGGACGGCATGAACGGCAAGGGCGAGGTCTTCGACTACGAACGCGGCGGCCCGGCCGATCTCACCACCCCGTACTGGCTGACCGACGACAGCATCTCCAGCAGCAGCTGGTGCTACATCCAGGGCATCGGCTACTACACCACAAAGCAGATGCTGCACTCGTTCATCGACCGGGTCACCAAGAACGGCAACGTCCTGCTGAACATCGCACCGATGGCCGACGGCACCATCCCCCAGGCGCAGAAGGACATCCTGCTCGGTATCGGAGACCACCTCAAGCGCTTCGGCGAGTCGGTGTACGCGACCCGCGCCTGGACGGCGTACGGCGAAGGCCCGACGGAGATGGGCGGCGGTTCGTTCACCACCCCGCACGCCGGTACCGCGCAGGACATCCGCTTCACCCGCAACAAGGCCAACAACGTCCTGTACGCGACCGTCCTGGGCTGGCCCGACAGCTCGCTGACGATCAAGACCCTCAGCTCAGACCGGATCAACCTCTCCTCGCTGACCTCGGTGAAGCTCCTCGGTACCACCGCCGGCACCTACATCGACCTGCCCGCACCGGCCCAGAACGCCTCCGGCCTCACGGTCACCCTGCCGTCCTCCGCGCCGTACGGCGCCAACGCCTACGTCCTGAAGCTCAGCTTTTCCGGCACGATCCCCGGCCTGCGGCCGCTCGCCGGCGCCGTCGCCTTCACGGACGTCAACTACACCGGCGGCTCCGCTGTCCTCACCGTCGGCGACTACACCGCGGCCGACCTGTCCGCTGCCGGACCGGGCCCACGCACTCTTTCCTCCCTCCGGCCGGCCCCCGGCTACCAGGTGATCGGCTACTCCGGAGACAACTTCACCGGTACCTCCTGGACCTTCACCGCCGACAATTTCGACCTCAGGGCCACCGGCAACAACGACCAGATCACCTCACTGAAGGTCCAGTTCAACCCGGCGACGCATTTCCGGATCACCAACGCCACCAACGGCCTCGCCCTGGACAGTGGCGGCAACGTCGCCTCCGGCTCCGGCCTCAAGCAGTGGGCCTGGAACGGCAGTTCGAACCTTCAGTGGCATGCGGAGGCTGTCGGAGACGGCCACCACAGGCTGGTCAACCGCACGAACGGCATGGCCGCCGACGGCTGGGGCGCCACCGCCGACGGCTCCCCCGCCAGGCAGGCCGCCTGGAACGGCGGCCCCAACCAGCAGTGGACCATCACCCACCGGGGCGGCGACCGTTATTCGATCGCCAACCGCACCACCGGCCTGGTTCTCGACGGCGGCGGCAACGTCGCCTCGGGCTCTATCACCAAGCAGTGGACCTACGGCAACAGCGCCAACCTGCTGTGGACCTTCACCGCGCTGTAGCCGGCGAAGCCCGCTGCCGCTGACGTGGCGGCGCGATCGAGGCGATCGTGTCGCTGGCCCCTCGACACCTCGGATGTCAGCTTCCGAAGGCTCAGCGAAAAGGACACGAATGCAGCGAAATGGCATGTAGATGACATGCAACGCGTCGAGGTAGGGAAGGTGGGGCGGCGTGCGGGAGTGCTGGTCGCGGTGACCGTCTTGGTGGTGGGGCTCCTGAGTGGGTTCGGTTC
>NZ_DF968330.1:0-33589 GCF_001270025.1 Streptomyces azureus
GCCGGTCGCCGGTGCGGGCTGCGCGGCCAGCGGGCCGGGCGCACCGGTCGTCGGCAGATTCGGGCCGATGAGCCCTCCGGAGCTGGCCTCAACCGGCGGACGGCCCGGGCAGAAACCACTACGCACGAACAGCTAATCGCACCTTAGCGTCGCAATTCTTGCGCACGCGGCTTCCCTGAAAAGGTGACCCTTCAATTGAATTTTCTTAATCTTCCAAAGAGTCCACATCGACCGCCTCGCCTCCGTTTGCATGCCCGCAAAGGAGTGATTATGCTCGAAGGTGGGCGGAAATTGCAAGCCCCAAGTAGAAACATCCGAGTGATGCGGAATTAGGTGATCCATCATGGCCCGGAAGGTAGTTACACTTCGGCATCTCCAATGCTTTGCGACCGAAGATACCAGCACCGACGAAATATATCTGACCGTCGATGGGGTACGTTCCTGGCCTCAAAGTGGCATCTTCTCCATGGGTGGTGTCGCCCCGCGCGAGGTCCCGATGCACATCGAGAAAGTCATTCCTCGGAATGGAGTCGTCACCGTCAAACTTTTCGATGAGGACAGTCCCGACGGGGATGACGAACTCGGTGAGCTGGTAGTCAGAGAATCCGACGTGGGCGACCTCGCATTTGACTTCACGCGAGACGAAGCGCACTACAGGCTCAGCTACAACGTCGAATAGGACGAGTACGGGAGTTCTTCGCGCTGGGCACCTTGTCGGCCTCCAACGAGGGCCCACCGAGGCGGCTCCGTGCCGAAGCCGCCCAGTGCAGTAGGACTGGCTGCGCCCTTGAGCTGGGGCGGATTCTTTGTCCCGTCCCAGCTTCTCTCTTGCCCCCGTGTCGGCGTCTACTGGGCTGGTCAGTCGGCCATTATGGCCATGCCGTGGTGTCACGGGCCGGAGCCGGGCTGCTCGGGATGCGGGCCAACTCGTCGAATATCTCGTCAATCTGACGCGAAAGGATCGAACTCGCGTCCTCCTCCAGAGCGGTCTGTCATCCTGGAGACCGATCGAGAGGGGCCGCAGGTACGGAGTGGAAGACCCACGGTGAGCCACAGGTCTACACCAACAAGTGGGTGAATCTGTGTCTGGTCGACGTTCAACAGCCTGATGGACGCAGGTGGGAGTACCACGTCGTCCGCCTCCGGCACCTGGCCGTTGCCGCCGTGGTCAATGACCGCCAAGAGGTCCTGATGATGTGGCGTCACCGCTTCATCACCGGCTCTTGGGCCTGGGAGCTGCCCATGGGCTTGGTCGAGGACGGCGAGACCCCGGAAGAAGCTGCTGCCCGCGAAGTTCTGGAAGAGACCGGCTGGCGTCCCGGCCCCATCAAGCCTCTGATCTATGCAGAGCCGGCGAACGGGATCACCGACTCGCAGCACCACGTTTTCCGCATCGACGGCGCCACGTACGCCGGTCCGCCCAAAGAGAAGAACGAGTCCGACCGCATCGAGTGGGTCCCACTTTCAGAGGTGCGCGGGATGATAGACCGCCGCGAGGTCGTGAGCAGTGGATCGCTCGTCGGCCTGCTCTACCTGCTCATGGACGAAGCGATCCGCTGACCAGCGGGAGGAGTTCCCGTAGCCGTGCCTCGAAGGCCAGGGCTACGGGCTCGTGCCTGTGTGGGCCAACTGGTCGTAGAACTCCCTGAGATGCCCTGACACGCGCTCGGAAGCCACCGCCGACGCGGGTTCGCGTGCTTGCGTGGCGGTGTGACACGCCTGGTCAAGCTTGCCCTGGTCAAGCTGCGTACGCGCCAGCCAGAACGAGTGGAAGGCGCGGCCTCGCTGGTTGGTGTGGTCCTCCCGCCGCAGGGCGTCCGCGATCAAGGGTTCTGCGGTCGCCGCTTCGCCCAGACGGCCATGGGCGATGCCCGTGTCCACGATGAGCTTCGGCTCGTCGAGGTAGGTCACCCATGAGGGGTCTGGATCACTCGCGCCGATCTGCTAATTGGCTGTGTGCTTCCCCGATCGCCCGATGCGTGTCATCACGGTTGCCGAGAGTGGCGTGGGCGAATGCTTCGCGCATGGCGAGCATCGACATGACGCGCGGCGTGCTGCCGAGTGCTGACCGAGCCTGGTCCTGGGCGGCGGTCACGAGTGCCAACGAGTCCGCGGGCTTGTCCTGGTAGGTCGCCTGCAAGCTCATACAGGCAAGGACGTTGGCCATGAACTGCCGGTCGTCGATCTCCTTCGCCAGTTGCAGGGCCTCGGTGAAGTAGGCACGAGCCTGGTTGTACTGGCGGGCGTCGAAGTAGGTCCAGCCTGTCAGGCGTGCCAGCTCGGCCGCGATGCCGTACAGACCGTTCTGGATGGACGGCGGTCGGCTCTCCTTCAAGAGTCCGACGACATAACGGAGCTGGCCGACAATGGCTGGCCGCAGTGCTTCGCCACCGTGCTGGTCGTCTCGTCGCCAGTAGTCCTCGATCGAAGAGCGGAAAGCTTCAAGCGTGGCCTTGTTCAGACTGGTTCGCGTGGCCAGAGCCAAGATGCTGTCCACATCGGGACCTGGCAGAGACGCGGGGGCCTGCTGCTCCGGCTCCGGTGTCTGGGGCGCCTCGCGCTCGTCGACCACGAGGGCCTGAGGCGTCTCCCACGCTCGGCGGGCAAGCCCGAGCATGTCTCCTGGGATGCGCAAGCCGCCTGAGATTCGCTCAATGACGTCCATGTGCTGCAAGTGGCGTCGGCCTGCGATGACTTCGCCCACTCGGCTCGGCGTCAGGTCACAACGCCGGGCGATCATCGACGGGTAGATCCCCGCCCTGACCTTCACCAGCCGGAAGACTCTGGCGAAGTCCCGGACCCGACACGCATCGATCATCTCGGGATCGGTGAGCAGCCTGGCCGGCAGTTCCTGCGGCCGGTCCGGGTCGGGCATTGGCAAGCGGCGCGGTGAGCTGCTGAGGCTGCGCTGGTCGGACGTGGATCTCCATGAAAGCGTCCTCACCGTCCGGCAGGCCCTACAGCGGGTCGGCGGCGAGCTGCTGATCGTCGCGCCGAAGACTCAGCGCTCGGCCCGCCGCGTGGCCCTGCCGTCCGAGTGCGTGAATGCGCTTCGCGCTCAGCGCGCCCAGCAGCTCGCCGACCGGAAAGCCGCTGGCTCGAACTGGAAGGGCACGGCCCAGGGCCTTGTCTTCACCACGAAGAACGGCACCCCCATCGAGCCGCGCAACCTGAACCGCTCCTTCGAGGCGCTGTGCGTCCGCGCCGGCGTCCGCAGGATCCGATTCCACGACCTGCGCCACACGTGCGCCTCGCTGCTCCACGAACAGGGCGCCGACGCCCGCATGATCATGGAGATCCTCGGCCACAGCTCGATCCGCGTGACCATGGACATCTATACCTTCGTCCGACTCGACTCCCAGCGCTCCGCTTTCGACCGTGTCGGGGACGCACTGAGGCACGACAACAACGATCTGGACGGGCACTGATAGTGCTGCGGCAACCGACGACCGAACGTCCGAACGATGAATACCTGGGGCGCATGACGGGAAACCCAGCCGGTCGGCCTATTCGGGCAGGCGCGCCGCTCCGGCGGGCCCGAGTCTGGGGCCATGCACAGGTCCAGGGTGATCGTAGAACCCCCGGACAGCCGTGGCCTGCGGCAGGTCCGTGTGGGTGGCGAAGCGGTGGGCGCGGCCTGGTCGCTGCACGATCTTCGGAAGGTCCTCATCCGCAACGGCTTCCCGGAAGACGTGGACCTCACGGACCGTGCGCTCATCTCCTGGCGCAAGGTCGGCAGCGACAGCTGGCCCGACAACCCGCGCAAGAGACACGCAACCGCCGTATTCATGGCCGCGGGGTTGACCGCGTCGGCGATCTTCCTCATCGTCATCGGCAGCGAGGATGCCTTCGGCGCCCTGACCTTCGCGTCGCAGGTGAGCGGTTTCCTCCTCTTCCTCGCAGGCGTCGCGCAGCTCCTATCCGTCGGCGCCGTGCAGGACTACTGGGGAAAGCGGACGGCGCGCTACTCCGGGTTGATGGTCCTGGTCAGCGTCCTCATTGCGGCGCTGGTCCACTCCATGCTCGTGGCCCTTTGGGCTCAAGAGAGAGAGTTCACACCATGGGCCTTCAACTACATGCCGCTGGCGGTGTGGTCGCTGCTGGCGACCTGCATCGTCGTCCGTGAGAGGGCATGGCAGGGCATCCCGCACCCCAAGCAAGTCACTGCGGGCGTGCTGGCGACCGCGCTGATCGCCGGCGCGAACTTCGCGTACTCGGCCGTTTATCAGCCGTACGCGACGAACCCGCAAATCACACTCAGCGCCAAGTTCGGTAAGCCACAACTGGACGCTGCGGACCAGGTACTCCATATTCCGGCGACCTTCTCCCTCCAAAACACTGGAAAGGTGCCTATCACGATCCTCGGCAGCGGTTTCTGGGTGGAAGGCAGGACGTCGGATCCTGAGAACGGCGATAAGGGCATTCTCGGCGCCAGGAAGGACGCGGAAGCGCTGGAGGACAGTGAGCTGTATACCGGCTTGCCAAAGTGGCGCCTAATCACTACTGGACTGATCATCGATCCCGGAGACTGGTTCGACCCGGGGACAGCACAGATCAAGGAAGTGGACGTGCAAGTGCCGCAGGGTGTCGACTACGAGAGCCTGCGGGCCTCCGGGGACGTGACCGTGCTCAGGAAGGACCGGGGCCAAGTTAGCGACGCTTTCGTGGGTGAACGGTACTCCTGGGACGAGGGAGAAACCGACATCATCGAGTGTCCGCCGGACTATTGTGGTGACTACGTCTTGTACATGGGAGACCTGACCCACAACAACAACATCATCAACGTGACGCGCAGAAAACGCTACGTTTTCGCGATCCGTTTCCTTGGCGACAATTCGAGCATGTTTGTATTCGTTGCCCCGCTCAACGCCCGGGGAAAGGTATCCGTCAAGACTGAGCCCGAAGAGACATACGGAGTGCAGATCATCCCCACCGGAACCGTCGTCATACCCTTTGCTGCCATCCGGAGAGCCGCAACCTAAGGGCTGTCCCGCAAGTGCTGTGGCAGGAGCGGTCCGCGCGGTGGCTGAACTCTCGCACGTTTTGCATGCCCGGGACTGCGGGGAGAGCCTGGAAATGGCGAGGCTGCCGCCCGGCAGCCGTGACTCGCAGCAGTAACTGGAGGTCTCATGGCTGTCCTGGTGGAGGTTGAGTTTTCGGGAGTGACAGCGCAGCAGTACGACACTGTGGATCAGCGTGTGGGCGCGCGAGCGGAGCAGCCTCCTGAAGGGCTGCTGTTCCACACGGCGATCATCACGGACACAGGTTTGCGGGTCGTTGACCTGTGGGAGTCGACCGCGGCGTGTGAAGCGTTCATCGCGAACCGGCTCCAGCCCGTCATCAGGGAGGTGGGCTACCCCGAGCCGTCGTCCGGGCCGAAGTTCTCGAATGTGCACTATCACTTCGAGCGGCGGCAGCCGGTCGGCGCCTGAGGTTCCTGAAGCGACAGGCTCCAGGGCACGGCCCCGCACCCTTCACGGTTACGGGACAGCCCTTAGGCTGGGCGGCCGGCGTTCCGACGGGTTCTTCGCCGTCACCTTCGTCAGGGCCTCCTGCGCGGCCGCCTTCCTTGGCTGGCTGCCTCACGTCACTGGCGGCACGGTCGCGCTTTGTGAGTCCAGCAACCCCATGTGAGGCGTTGCGCTGCACCGCAAGCAAGTGGACCGCGTTCCGAGCGGCGCCGTTGGGGGTGAACTGGACGGTTGAGCACCTGGAACGAGCGTCGCCGACCTGGTGCTGACAGGTGTGACTCGTGTTCGCACTCTGAGGGGTTGCCGTCAAACACTGCCGTCAAGTCACATGTGAGAGGCCCTGTGGATCGCTCCACAGGGCCTCTCACATGCTGTGCACTCGGCAGGATTCGAACCTGCAACCTTCTGATCCGTAGTCAGATGCTCTATCCGTTAAGCTACGAGTGCTTGTTCTGTTTTATCGCCGCTCCCGGGCCTTCCGGCTCGCTCGCGGCGACAGGAAGAACATTACATGACTGCCGCCGCCATGTGAAATCCGTTAGCCGCACCCCTTGTGACCTGCTGAAACCGTCACCAGGGCGTCCGGGCCCGCACGACGCCCTCGGTAGGACGAACTGGACGCGCGCACACCCGGCCCGTCGATGGCTCGACGGGCCGGGTGTGCACAGAGAGCCACCAGTCAGGGCCGATCGCTGTGCTCGAAGCCCGATCCCTGACGAAGGCCGGGATGGACCTGGTCAGCAAACCTCGGAGGAGGCGGCAGCGAAGGGCCTGTCGTTGATCATGAGCTGACCCACGGCATATGTGCACACACCTGACGTGTTGGCGCCGTTGCTCCACACCTCGTACGCCGGGCGGGCCTTGCCGACCCCACCGTGCCGGTCGCCGTCACGCGTCACGACTGCCGTGTACACGCTCGACCAGGCATTGTCCCTGAACGACTCCCACACCCAGACGTAGCTGTAGTTCTTGCCGCACCCGTAGTACTGCTTCACTGAGGCTGCCGTGACTCCTCCAGTGCCCTTGATGTAACCGGTCGCGCCGATCTGCGAGACGCTGGAACAGCCCGGCGGTGTCGCTGCCGCCGCAGGGCCGGCGCTGATCAGCGTGGCCGAGACAGCGGCTGCCACGACGGTCATAATGGTCGTTATGCGTCGCATGTTTCCCCCACATTCGAATCATCGATGGAGTGCGATTCCATCGAAGATGGCGAACCAAGGAAAGGGCAGTAATGTGGAGCAAAATTAGGCATCCAGCGCAAGCGGCCCTGTGACATGGCTCACTGCCTGAAGAATTGAAGGGCCCGGCCTGCCGATAACGGCCGTTTACTCGAGACAGCACGGCCCGAAGGCTTTCTGCGGCCATGTACGCGCTGTTCTTGAGAAGGCCCCGAAAACCTGACGGAAAAGCTCAGGGAGTCCGGAACGACATGCCGGACTCCCTGAGCTGAGGGCGGAGGCGGAGGGATTTGAACCCTCGATGGGCTTTAAGGCCCAAACCGCATTAGCAGTGCGGCGCCATAGACCGGACTAGGCGACGCCTCCAGCATCACTCCCGCGCGAGCGCGAGCGGTGCGTGCCGATGATGACACAGTCGAGCGTGCTATCACCAATCGACCCCTACGGTACTAGGCGGGAAGGGCGCAGGGCAAAGGCCTTGTCAGGCCCGTGCGGGCCTCCGCCCGTGGGGCCGCGCGCAACATCCGGGGCCGTGCAGCGTTAGGCAGGGCATGTTGCGTGCCACTCCCCGGGCCACCGCCCGCCCCGCCCTGCGGCGCCTCCTCGTCACCGCCGCCTCCGTCGCCGCCGCCGGATCACTGACCGCGGTGTCCCCGGCCGCGTATGCCCAGGCTGACGGGACCGGCCTGTTGTCCCCGACCCGGCCGGGCGAAGGCCCGGACCGCGATCACCTCACCCTCACCGTGCGCAATGCCGGCGGCGGGGCCGACGGAACGTTCGAGCTGTACTGCGGCCCGGATGGCGGCAGCCACCCGGACCCTCGCGGCGCCTGTGCCGCCCTGGAGCGGGACACGCGGTGGGGACAGGACGCCTTCGCGCCCGCCCCGGAAGGCGGCTTCTGCACCATGCAGTACGGCGGACCGGCCACCGCGCACGTCACCGGCACCTGGGCCGGACGGCCCGTCGACGCCACGTACGACCGCCGTGACGGCTGCGGGATCGCCCGCTGGGACCGGCTCGTGCCGCTGCTGCCGGACGTGGGGGCCGAGCAGCGGCCCTGAGGGATCCACTGGAAGCGCGTGTCGGCACTTGGCGTCCCTATCCGGCCACGCACGCCCTCATCCGGCCACCCGTGCGAAAAGGTACAGAAACACTGTCCTCGTAAAGGTCCCGCGAAGGTCCCGCGACGTCGTTGCAGGAGGGCGGGCGTTTCCGGTTAGTCGGTCATCAGTTCGGGGTCACTTCCTCGTGCGACCTCGCTCTCATCCGGCGTCGCGAGCGCAACCACAGCCCTTAGACTCCCTCGCGTGACACGCCGCGGGACGGTTGGCAAGATGGCCCGAGCGGTCGGCAAGGTGCGGTAACAGGGAGGAAGCGTCTCGTGAGCAGCAGGCCATCCCGAGGCGCTGCTCGCCTCGCAGCCATACTGGACGCTCTTCCCGACGCGTTGGTGCTGGTCAACGCCAACGGGACGGTCGTCAACGCCAACACCATCGCCCTGGAGGCCTTCGAGACGCCGGGGACCGCTCTGGTGGGGCGCGGGCTGCTCGATCTGCTGCCGCAGTTCGACTCCAAGCTCATCCCGGGGTCCATGCGGCGGCCTGAGCACCTCGATCCGCATGCCCGGACCAAGCCGACCCGGATGATCGCGCGCAGGACGGACGGGACCGAGTTCCCCGTCGAGGTCACCAGTGCGAATCTGGAGAACGGGCAGCAGGCCTACGACGGTTACGGCTACACCGGCGACGAGTTGCTCATGCTCGTCGTACGGGATCTGTCCGGGACCGTGGACACCGAGGCCGAGCTGGCGCGGTCGCAGCGGCAGACCGAGATGATCCTGCGGGCCGCGGCCGAGGGCGTCGTCGGGACCGACACCGACGGGCGGGTCGTGCTGGTCAATCCGGCCGCCGCTCAGATACTGGGTTTCCGGGCCAGCGATCTCGGCGGGCGCGCACTGCACGATCTCGTACTGCACTCGCGCGCCGACGGGTCGCCCTTCCCGTACGAGGAGTCGCCGCTCGCCGACACCCTGCGCTCCGGGCGCAAGCACCGGGTGCGCGGGCAGGTGCTGTACGCCAAGGACGGCGGCAAGGTGCCGGTCGATCTGACGACCGCGCCCGTGCGCGACGGTGACCAGCTCGTCGGCGCCGTGATGACCTTCACCGACCGGCGGCCGTACGACGCCGTCGTCGAGGAGAAGGAGGCGGCTCAGAAGCGCCACGAGGAAGAGCTGGAGCGGATCGCCGAGGAGCACGCCTCCGAGCTGACCTCACTGCGCCAGCAGCACGTCACCGAGCTGGAGGAGCTGCGCGAGCGGCACGCCGAGGAACTCGGCGCGAACGAGGAGCGGTACGCCGCACTCGGGGAGCGGGAGAAGGACCGGTACGAGGCGCTCGCCGCGCGGCACGAGCAGTTGCTGACCCTGCTCGGGCAGTCGCTGCGCGGGCCGCTGGAGGAGCTGCGGCGTGAGCTGGCCGCGCTGGCCTCGGACGACGCCGGGCAGCTGTGGCCCGAGGCCAACCAGGTGCTGCACCACCTGTCCGCCGGCTATTCGCGTATCACCACGCTCATCGACAACGTCCTCGGCTATCAGCGGCTCGACGCGGGCAGCGAGGGCATCTCCCGTACGAAGGTGATGCTGGACGCCGTCGTCGCCGCCGGGGTCGACGGAGCCGTCGAGCTCATCGGGCCCGGGCGCGTGCAGTTCGCCGTCCACGCGCCGCCCATCGAGGCCGAGGTCGATCCCCGGCTGCTCGCCACCGCCCTCGCGCATCTGGTCGCGGACGTGGCGGGGGTCGACGCGACCGGCAACACGCCCGTGTCGGCGGGCGGTTACATGGACAACACCGTCGTGGTCGCGGCGGCGCAGCGCGGCGAGGTCGTGCGCATCGAGGTGCGCGGGCCGTACGCCGGCGGCGACACCGTGCACGAGCCCATCGTCCGGGGGATCGTCCGGGCTCACGGTGGCGTGCTCCAGACGCATGCAGTGCCGGGGATGAGCGGTAACGCGTACGTCCTCGAAGTGCCGATCGGGGGCGGGGCCGGGGCGGTTGCCGCGGATGCCGCATCCCAGGCCTCCCAGGCGGTCGACGAGGGGCTGCCCGCTGCCTCCGGGGAGCAGACCTCCGGTGGTGGGCGGCGCCGGGCGCGGCGGGCCAACACCGACGCCTTCCTGGACGCTGATGTGGCGGCTGAGGGTGATGGGCCCAGTGGGGCCGGTGCCGAGGGGGCCGCGCCCACCGGGCGGCGCAGGAGGCGGGCCGCCGGGGAACCGGCTGTCCTTCCCGCGCAGGCTTCCGGTGAGGACGCGGCCGTGTCGGGCGGTACCGGGCGGCGGCGGCGTGCGGCCGAGCAGGCCGGTGCGGCTCCGGCCCTGCCCGTCGGAGGTGCCGTCCAGGGTGTCGCCGAGGGGGCCGTCGTCACGGCCGCCGAGCATGCGGCGGGTACCGCCGCCTCGGGCACAGGGCTGGGCGGGACCGTTCCGCCGCAGGGCGTACCCGCGCCCGCTGGGCGGCGGGCCCAGCGTGAGCCCGGTGAGCAGCACGCGCTGCCGCCGGCACTGCCCGCGCCGTCCGGCGAGTCCGCCGCGGGTTCCGGCGACGCGGTCCAGGGACAGGCCCAGGCTTCACAGCCCACCGGGCGTCGGCGGCGGGCCCTGGCTGCCGCTGCCGAGCGGGCGGCCGCGCAGGAGGCGGCGGCAGGGCCGCGTCCGGTGTTCGCGCTGCCGCCGGCCGAGGCGGATCAGGCCCCGGCCGGACCGGCCGGCCCTGCCGACCAGGGGCAGCAAGTCACGCCAGGCGGTGTGCCCGCTCAGGGGCAGGGACAGGGTGCCGTGGCGGTTCCCGGTTCGGCTGCCGTCGGTGAGGTGGCTGCCGAGGAGGGGCGGCACGACGCCGTGCCGCACGACCAGTCCGCCGATCACACCCCGCCCCAGCCGCATCCCACGACTGCGCCGACCGGGCGTCGGCGGCGGGCCGTTGCGGCTCAGCCGGCCGAGGGGAGCGGAGTTCAGGCGCCGGGCACGGCGCCTGTGCAGGGTGACCCCGCGCAGCAGGACGTCACCGGTCAGGTTCCGGCGGGCCAGGCCGTTCCGGGGCAACTCGCCCCGGGGCAGGGTGTGCCCGTCCAGGCCGGGGTGGCCGCCGGGCAGGTCGCGCCCGGTACGGCCGTGCCGCCGCAGGGCGTGGCGGTTCCGGCGCAGGGAAACGCCGCTCACCCGCAGGGCGACGCCGTTCAGCCCCAGGGGAACAGCCCGCAGGGCACCGTCCCCCTGCCGCAGGGCACCGCAGTCCCGCCCCAGGGCGTCGCCGTACCCCCGCAAGGTGTGTCCGTCCCCGCCCCAGGCGGTCTCGGGCACAGCGTGCAGGCGGCCCTGCCGGGTCAGGCGCTCCAGCCTGCCTCCCTGAACCAGCCGCACGGTGCGCAGCCCCTGCCACAGCAGGGCGTCGCCGCGCCGGAGCAGCAGCCCTCCGCCGGTCAGCCGCTCCCCGCCGAGGCCGGCCCCGGGCAAGGCACCCCGGCCCAGGGGACCCCTGCTCCGGGCATTCCGGCCCAGGGCACCGCCACCCCCGCAGCCTCGTCCCCGGTCCCGTCCCCGGCCCAAGGTGCCCCCACCCCCCAGCCACAGCCCTGGCCCGCCGCCGACGGCAGCACGGGGGCCGGTGTCGCCATGCCCCCGAACGGCACGGCACAGCCCGTGCCCGCGAACGGCGCGGCACAGTCCGTACCGCCCAACAGCACCACCCACCACCCCGCACCCCCGAACGGCACCCCCGCGGCCCCGGCCCCGCAGCCTCACACCCCGCCCCCGGGCACCCCGTTGCCCCCGGAGGGCGCGGCGCAGGCGCAGCGGGCGGCTCAGCCCCTGCCCGCGGAGGCGGCCGCGCCCGTCGACCCGAACTCGACGCAGGGGCGGGCGATCAGCGTGCGGACGCTGGGCCAAGGCGTGCCGTTCAACCGGCAGGCGGCCCATGTGCAGCAGCCGTCGGGCGTGCCCGCCGCGCGTCCCTCGGCCGCTTCGGCCCCGCAGGCGCCGGGTGTGCCCGTCTCCCAGCAGTCGGCGACGCCGCCCCCGCACCAGTCGGGCGGATCGGGCCGGCGCCGCAAGCTCGGCACGCCGCCCGACCCGGCCGCGCGGACGGAGCAGACCGGGCGGAACGAGCAGCCCGCCCGCCAGGAACCGGCGCCTCGCCCGGAGCAGGCCGCTCGCCCCCATCCGGCGGCCGAGTCGACGCCCGCGCAGGGCACCGCTCCGGCCCCGGCGCCCGTCCCGGCCCAGCCGTCCCTCGCCGGTCAGTCACGGCTCGCGCAGATGACCGAGGGCGGTGGACGGTCGTACGCCATAGGCGCGCCGGACGAGAACGCCGCCGAGGGGCCGGAGCCGCTGGACGGGCCGGGCGGTGCCGTCGAGGTGGCCGATCCGCCGCTGCCGCAGCCGATGGATGACGAGTTGCCGCCGGAGCCGCTGGACAACCCGCGGCGGCTGCTGGTGTGGCCCGCGCCGGACGTCAGCACCTCGCAGGCGCTGAGCGACCGCGGCTACCGGCCCGTGATCGTGAACTCGCGCGAGGAGGTCGACGCGCAGATCGCGGCCTTCCCCGCCGCGCTGTTCGTCGACCCGCTGACCGGGCCGATCACGCGTACGGCGTTGCAGTCGCTGCGGCAGGCCGCCGTCGCCGCCGAGGTGCCGGTCCTGGTCACGGCCGGACTCGGGCAGGCCTCGCGGGACGCGGCGTACGGTGCCGATCCCGCCGTCCTGCTGAAGGCGCTGGCGCCGCGCGACAGTGAGCAGCACCCGCCGCGCGTGCTGCTGATCGAGGAGCACGCGGAGATCGCACTGGCCCTCACGGCGACGCTCGAGCGGCGCGGGATGCAGGTCGCGCGGGCGGCGAGTGACGCCGACGCGGTGACGCTGGCGGGGCAGTTCCGGCCGAACCTGGTCGTGATGGACCTGATGCAGGTGCACCGGCGGCAGGCCGGGATCGTGGACTGGCTGCGCGCGAACGGGCAGCTCAACCGCACCCCGCTCGTCGTCTACACGGCCGCCGTCGACCAGGCCGACCTGCCGCGGCTGGCCTCCGGAGAAACGGTGCTCTTCCTCGCCGAGCGGTCCACCAGCGGCGAGGTGCAGACCCGGATCGTCGACCTGCTGTCCAGGATCGGGACCAACTAGGGGTGGCCGGACCCCCTATAAGGGGGTCCGGATAAGGGAGTCCGGGCGCGCTATCGGGCCGTGAGGCGGCGGGCCGCCTCCTTGACCGAGGTGCGCAGGCGGTCCCGGTCGGGATCCTCGCCGCCGACCAGGATGCGCCGCATCTGCGGCACGACCGCGGTCCAGTTGGCCAGGGCCGTCAGCAGGAACAGCAGGTCGGCCGCGGGGATCGCGTCGGTGACGACGCCCCGGTCCTGGCCGTCCTGGAGGGCGGCGACCTTGCGGGCGTAGTGCTCCTGGCGGTCGGACTCGTGGGGCAGTTCGGCGCTGCCGTACTCCAGGCCCTCCCAGAAGAGCAGGCGCAGCAGCTCCGGGTGGGCGGCGTGGTAGTCCATCAGGCGGTCGATCCAGCCCCCGATGTCGTCCGGGTCGATGGGGACGGCCTCGGCGAGGTGGAGCATCTTCCTCTCGAGGACGATCGCGAAGAGCTCCGCCTTGTTGCCGAAGTAGGCGTAGATCAACTGCTTGTTGGCCTTCGCCTCGGAGGCGATGCGGTCGATGCGGGCGCCGGCGATGCCGTGCCGGGCGAACTCGGCGACCGCCGCCTCGAAGATCCGGGCCTTGGTGGCCTCGGGGTCCCTTGCTCCCATGGGGGAGAGGGTAGCGCGCCAGGTAACCAACTGTTTGGTTGACAGGGATCGAAGAGCGGCTGACACTGTTGACCCATCAGCCAACCAACCAGTTAGTTGTTAGAGCCGACTCGAAGGAGTCCTCCTTCCATGCCGTCAGCGACCACGGCCACGAGCCGCCGGGCCGACACCACCCCCGTGCGGGAGGCGCGTACGCCCGCCCCCGGTCTCTTCCTCACCCTGATCGCCGTGTGCAGCGCGGTCACCGCCGCCAACATCTACCTCGCCGCGCCGCTGCTCTCGCTCATGGCGCGCGACTTCGGCTCGGCGCCCTCGGCCGTCGCCTGGATCGCCTCGGTCGCGCAGCTCGGCTACGCGGTCGGCCTGCTGTTCTTCGCCCCGCTCGGCGACAGCGCGAACCGGCGCCGGCTGGTCGGCGGGCTCACGCTCGTCACCACCGTCGCGCTGGCCGCCAGCGCGGCCGCCCCGGGTGTCACCGCCCTCGCGGTCGCCGTGTTCGTCGCCTCGGCCGCGACCGTCATCCCGCAGCTGCTCGTCCCGCTGGTCGCCGAACGCGCCCCGGCCGAGCGGCGGGCCCGCCATGTCGCGGCCGTCATCGCGGGCCTGTTCACCGGCATCGTCGCGGCCCGGGTGCTGGGCGGGCTGGCCGGGCAGGCCTTCGGCTGGCGGTGGGTGTTCGCGGGCGCTGCCGTACTCACCCTCGTCCTGGGGCTCGCGACCACCCTCGTCCTGCCGTCGCAGCGGCGGCGGGAAGGGCCGCTGTTCGCCGGGCTCGCCGCGCTGCCCTCGGTGCTGCGCCACTCGCCCGACCTGTGGCGCGCCTGCCTGCGGCAGGCCGGGATGTTCGGGGCGTGGAGCGCGCTGTGGACCTCGCTCGCCCTGCTGCTGACCGGGCCGGTGTACGGGCTGTCCACCGCGACGGCCGGGCTCTTCGGGCTGTTCGGACTGACGGCGACCGCGGTGGCACCGCTGGCCGGCGGACTCGTGGACCGGTTCGGCGCGGCGCGTGTGGTGCGGTCCGCGTATCTGCTCGCCGCCGCGTCCGTACCGCTGTTCTGGCTGGGCGGGCACACGCTGGGCGCGCTGTTCGCCGCCGCGGTCCTGATCCACGCGGCGCTGGTGGCGTCCCACGTCGCCAACCAGACCCTCGCCCTGACCGCCACGTCCACCCCGGCCACCGCCAACACCGCCTATGTGGTCGCCGGTTTCGCGGGCGGCGCCGGCGCCTCGGCCCTCGCCGGGTTCGCCTTCAGCCACTTCGGCTGGGGCGGGGTGTGCGTGGTGGCGGGCGTGTGGCTGGTGCTGGGGTGGGGGGTGACCGCCGTACGACGGTGACGTCATGGGCCTACGGCGGTCAGCTCGGCGCGGGTCAGAGCCGGGTGATGTCCAGCTCCCCCTGCGCGTACTGCCTGCGCAGCACCTTCTTGTCGAACTTGCCGACGCTCGTCTTCGGCACCGCCGGGATGACCGTCCAGCGCTCCGGGAGCTGCCACTTGGCGATGTTGCCCTCGTCGGCGAGGAAGGCGCGCAGGGTCTCGAAGGTGGCGGTGGAGCCCTCCTTGAGGACGACCGTGGCCAGGGGGCGCTCGCCCCACTTCTCGTCGGGGACGGCGACGACGGCCGCCTCGGCGACCTCGGGGTGGGACATGAGGGCGTTCTCCAGCTCCACCGACGAGATCCACTCGCCGCCGGACTTGATGACGTCCTTGGCCCGGTCGGTGAGGGTGAGGTAGCCGTCGGGGGAGATCGTCCCCACGTCGCCCGTCTTGAGCCAGCCGTCCTCGCTGAACTTGTCGGCGGGGCGCAGGGGGTCGGCGCCCGGGCCGTTGTAGTAGGCGCCGGCGATCCACGGGCCGCGCACCTCCAGCTCGCCGGCCGACTCGCCGTCCCAGGGGAGGCGTTCGCCGCCCGGGCCGGTCAGCCGGGCCTCGACGCCGGACGGGAAGCGGCCCTGGGTGAGGCGGTAGGCGAACTCCTCCTGCGTGCCGACCACACCGGCCGGGGGACGGGCGATCGTGCCGAGCGGGGACGTCTCCGTCATGCCCCAGGCGTGGCAGACCCGCATGCCCAGCTTGTCGAAGGCCTCCATGAGGGACGGCGGACAGGCCGAGCCGCCGATGGTGACCTGGGTGAGGGAGGAGACGTCGCGGGGGTGCGCGGTCAGCTCGCCGAGCAGGCCCTGCCAGATGGTCGGGACGGCGGCGGCGTGGGTCGGCCTCTCGCTCTCGATCATCGCGGCGAGCGGGGCCGGCTGGAGGAAGCGGTCCGGCATCAGCATGTTCACGCCGGTCATGAAGGTCGCGTGCGGCAGGCCCCAGGCGTTCACATGGAACTGCGGCACCACGACCAGCGAGGTGTCCTCGTCGGTCAGGCCCATCGACTGGGCCATGTTGACCTGCATGGAGTGCAGATAGATGGAGCGGTGGCTGTAGACCACGCCCTTGGGGTCGCCGGTGGTGCCGGAGGTGTAGCACATGGAGGCGGCCTGGCGTTCGTCCAGCTCGGGCCAGTCGTACGAGGTGGGCTTCCCGGTGATCAGGTCCTCGTATGCGTGCACCCGCGCGGTCGCGTCCGCGAGCAGGGAGCGGTCCCCGGGGCCGGAGACGACCACGTGCTCGACCGTCTTCAGGTGCGGGAGCAGCGGGGCGAGCAGTGGGAGCAGCGAACCATTGGCGATGATCACGCGGTCGGCCGCATGGTTGACGATCCAGGCCAGCTGCTCGGGCGGGAGCCGGAGGTTCAGGGTGTGGAGGACCGCGCCCATGGAGGGGATCGCGAAGTAGGCCTCCACATGCTCCGCGTTGTTCCACATCAGGGTGGCGACCCGGTCGTCACCGGTGATGCCGAGGTCCTCGCGCAGGGCGTGTGCGAGCTGGGCCGCGCGGGCGCCGATCTCGGCGAAGGAGCGGCGGTGCGGCTCGTCCTCACCGGTCCAGGTGGTCACCTGCGATGTCCCGTGGATCGTCGACCCGTGGGTCAGGATCCTCGAGATCAGCAGCGGTACGTCCTGCATGGTGCTCAGCACGGCGTCCTCCCGGGGCGACATTGCCTGCGCGGTGGTAAAGGTTGCGCTGATTCTGCGCACATACCGCGCGGTATGTCACTAGGACCGGGTGATCGATCAGGTCACGGCTGCCGACGGAACCGCTCAGCGGCGACCGACACGTCCGCTCAACTACGGACAAGCCCCAGCTCAGCGTCCTCGCGGAGCTTGCCGAGCGCACGGGAGACGGCCGACTTCACCGTGCCCACCGAGACACCGAGCACCTCGGCCGTCTGGACCTCGCTGAGGTCCTCGTAGTACCTGAGGACTACCATCGCCCGCTGCCGGGCCGGCAGCCGCATGATCGCCCGCCACATCGCGTCTCGCAGCGCCTGCTGCTCGGCCGGGTCGTCACCGCCGGACACCGGCTCCGGCTCGGGCAGCTCGTCGCAGGCGAACTCGTCGACCTTGCGCTTGCGCCACTGCGAGGTGCGCGTGTTCAGCAGCGCCCGGCGCACATAGCCGTCGAGGGCGCGGTGGTCCTCGATACGCTCCCAGGCGACGTACGTCTTGGTGAGCGCGGTCTGCAACAGGTCCTCCGCGTCGCTCGGGTTGCCGGTGAGCGAGCGGGCGGTACGCAGCAGCACCGGCTGGCGGGCCCTGACGTACGACGAGAACGACGGGTACGGAAGAGTCCGCGCCGCTGGTGCAGCGGCCTTCGACGCGCTGGTGCAGACGAGTGTGGTCATGGCTCAACGCTATGAGCGCAGCCACCTCGGGCGGATCGGCCGCAGGTCCCTAAGCGGGGTCCCCCTCAGGTTGTAGGGGTGGGGTCCGCCGCACCTCCTGTAGGTGGAGCGGCGGACCCGGGGTACTGCGGGTTCACCCCTGAGGGTCGGCGGTCAGTACGAGCCCCGACGTAGGCACGCCCGTCCCCGCCGTCACCAGGACCCGCTCCGCACCCGGTATCCGGTTCACCGCCGTCCCCCTGATCTGCCGGACGGCCTCCGCCACCCCGTTCATGCCGTGCAGGTACGCCTCCCCCAGCTGCCCGCCGTGCGTGTTGAGCGGCAGGCGCTCCTCGGCCACGAAGTCCGGTGCCTCGCCGGGGGCGCAGAAGCCGAACTCCTCCAGCTGCATCAGCACGAACGGCGTGAAGTGGTCGTAGAGGATGCCCACGTCGATGTCGGCGGGCGCGAGCCCCGAGGTCCGCCACAGCTGCCGGGCCACCACCGCCGTCTCGGGCAGGCCGGTGAGGTCGTCACGGTAGAAGCTGGTCATCTGCTCCTGCGCCCGCCCCGCGCCCTGGGCGGCCGCCGCGATCACGGCGGGCGGGTGGGGCAGGTCGCGGGCCCGTTCCACGGAGGTGACGACGAGCGCCTGTCCGCCGTCCGTCTCCTGGCAGCAGTCCAGCAGCCGCAGCGGCTCGGCGATCCAGCGGGACGCGGCGTGGTCGGCCAGGGTGATGGGCCGGCCGTGGAAGTACGCCGCCGGGTTGGCCGCCGCGTACGTGCGGTCGACGACGGCCACGTGCCCGAAGGCCTCCGGGGTCAGCCCGTAGGTGTGGAGGTAGCGCCGGGCCGCCATCGCCACCCACGAGGCCGGGGTGAGCAGGCCGAACGGCAGCGTCCAGCCGAGCGCCGCGCCCTCTGCCGACGGCTCCCGGTGCCGCACCCCGGAGCCGAAGCGGCGGCCCGAGCGCTCGTTGAACGCCCGGTAGCAGACGACCACGTCCGCCACTCCCGCGGCGATGGCCAGGGCCGCCTGCTGGACGGTGGCGCACGCCGCGCCGCCGCCGTAGTGGATCCGGGAGAAGAAGGAGAGCTCGCCGATGCCCGCCGCCTGGGCGACGGTGATCTCGGGGCTGGTGTCCATGGTGAACGTGACCATCCCGTCCACGTCCGCCGGCCTCAGCCCCGCGTCCGCGAGGGCCGCGCGCACCGCCTCGACGGCCAGGCGCAGTTCGCTGCGGCCCGAGTCCTTGGAGAACTCGGTCGCTCCGATGCCGGCGATGGCGGCGCGCCCGCCGAGACCGTCCCGCCCTCTGAGGCTCATCCCCAAATCCTCACCGTCACCGTGCCCGTGACGTGCTTGCCGATGCCGTTCGCGCCGACGACCCGGACCGTCACCAGGTCCCCGTCGACCTCCTCGACCGTGCCCGTCAGCACCATCGTGTCCCCGGGGTGGTTGGGCGCGCCGAGCCGGATCGCCACCCGGCGCAGCTCGGCCCGGGGTCCGAAGTGGTCGGTGATGTACCGCCCGACCAGGCCGTTGGTCGTCAGGATGTTCATGAAGATGTCGGGGGAGCCCTTCTGCTGGGCCGACTCCGGGTCGTGGTGCACGTCCTGGTAGTCCCGGGAGGCGATCGCCCCGGCGACGATCAGGGTGCGGGTGATCGGGATCTCCAGAGGCGGGAGACGGTCCCCGGTGTTCATCGCGTCACCCCCTGGAAGACGGGCAGCACCAGTTCGTCGTCGTACCGCCGGAAGCAGAGCCGTACGGGCATGCCGACGCGCACCTTGTCGTACGGCACTTCCACCACGTTGCTGATGATCCGCACGCCCTCGGCGAGCTCGATCAGCCCGACCGCGTACGGGGGCTCGAAGGCCGGGAAGGGCGGGTGGTGCATGACGACGTACGAATAGACCGTGCCCTCGCCGCTCGCCTCGACGGTGTCCCACTCCGCGGAGCCGCAGCTGTTGCAGCCCGGCAGCCAGGGGAAACGCAGGGTGCCGCAGCCGGTGCAGCGCTGGATCAGCAGCTCGTGACGCGCCACGCCCTCCCAGAAGCCGGCGTTGTCGCGGTCGACGACGGGGCGGGGGCGGCGCTCCTTCGGGGCGTTCAGGGCTTTCGGCCGGCGTGCGGGGGCGTATTTGAGGATGCGGAAGCGGTGGGTGCCGGCGAGTTCGCCGCCCGCTCTGATGTCCGTGCGGGTGGTGACGAAGTAGCCCGCTCCCAGTTTCGTGGTCTTGCGTTCCGACACCGACTCGATCACCGAGTCGAAGGTGATCTCGTCCCCGGGGCGCAGGGGGCGGAGGTACTCCTGCTCGCAGTCGGTGGCGACGACCGCGTCGTGGCCCGACTCGTCGAGCAGGCCGAGGAGTTCGTCGTACGCCGCCGTGCGCTCCGGGCGGCGGGAGAGACCGGCCATGGTCCACGCCTGGAGCATGGTGGGGGGAGCGATGGCGTCCGGGCCCGTGTACGCGGGGTTGGTGTCGCCCATGGCCTCGCACCAGTGCCTGATCATCGGCTCGTTGACGGGGTCCCGGCCGGCCCCGGTGGCGGCGGCCGGGCGGCCCTCGTAGGCCTTCAGGCGCGCCTCGAACTCCTCGTGGACCTCCGGCTCACCATTCACGGTTCCTGACTGTCCGTCAGATGCGCGGTTCCGTCAAGGCCCCGCAGCCGCCGAAAACGCCTTCGCGGCGGTACCGAAGTGCCGCCGCGAAGGCGCTTGTCACCCCACGAAGCACACACCCACACAGGACGCGGACCGATGCCGGCGGATCGGACCGCTCAGCCCACCACCACAGCGGGGCGAAGCTGACAGCGGTGCTGGCGTAGCCCTGGTTGACGGCCGTGAACGCCGAGCCGCTGACCTGGGCGGTGCTGCTCCGGCTGGAGGCACCCTCACCGACGGCTTGCTGACGGGTGGTGGCCGCGTTGCCGAAGTTGTCACCGCCGACGCCGCTGCCGAGGACTTCGGAACCAAGGACGTCCATGGCCGACCCTGCATGAAGCGCTGCTGCCACCAGGGAAGTCGGCCGACCGCCCCGGTGCGGTACGCGGCGTCGCGAGTCCGGAGGTGCCCACCGGATCCCCGGCGCACCACACCCGAAGCCCCTGTTCGCACTCAAGCGTGATGACATGCCGATAAGCCCCTTTGCGCCCCTTCCGTTCCGAACAGGAGCAGAAGGGGGTGCTCGAACCCAAGTGCCGCAAGGGACGGAGCGTTCCAGCACCTTTCCCCTCCGGCCCCCCCGCCCCGGCGCGTCACACTCGCTCCCTCTTTCCTTTTTCGAACGTACGTACGAAACTAGGAGCATGGCCACCACCGACCGGCAGGCCACGACGCTGGCCCTCGCACACGCCCTGTCAGCCGCCGAACGCGGACTGGCCGTCATCCCCCTGTCCCGCACCAAGCTCCCGGCGCTGCGTTCCCCGCACCGCGACGACCCCGCCCCCTCCCCCTGCCACGGCGAGTGCGGCCGGCTCGGCCACGGGGTCTACGACGCCTCCAGCGACCCGGCCCGCATCCGCGAGCTGTTCGCCGCGGCGCCCCGGGCGACCGGATACGGCATCGCCTGCGGCCTGCCCCCGCACCATCTGATCGGCATCGACCTGGACGTGAAGACCGGCACGGACTCCTCGGCCGCCCTGCGCGAACTGGCGCTGCGACACCTGTTCACCATCCCGCCGACGGTGGTCGTCGTGACCCCGTCCGGCGGTCGCCACCTCTGGCTGAGCGGCCCGCCCGACGTGGTCGTCCCCAACTCGGCGGGCCGGCTCGCGCCCGGCATCGACATCCGGGGCGCCGGCGGCTACCTCGTCGGCCCCGGCTCCCGCACCGGCCAGGGCGTGTACGCCGCGGCCCCGGGAACCGCGCACCTGGCCCCCGCCCCCTGCCCGCGCTCCCTCCTGCGCCTGCTCCTCCCGCCGCCCCGCGCCCACCACCCCACGCCCCCGGCGACCGGCGGACACGGGCAGGGCCTGGTGCAGTTCGTCCTCGCCGCGCACGAGGGCCAGCGCAACACCCGGCTGTTCTGGGCGGCCTGCCGGGCCTACGAGGACGGCATCGGCCCCGTGCTCGTGAACGCCCTGGTCGAGGCCGCGCGGGGTACCGGCCTGTCCGAGAGTGAGGCCCGGGCGACGATCGCGTCGGCGGCACGGATGACGGGGCACCGGCCGTGAGCGGCACCCCGTCCATGAGCACCGAAAGACCTCCATGCAACAGCACGTCACATCGCCGGCCCTGGCGCTCGCCCGCCTCGTCCTGGCCTCCGGCCGCTCGGTGGACCTCGCCGAGCTGCGGTTCACGTCGACGTACGGCGACCTGCTGGAGGGCTATCCCTGCAAGCCGGTGAACGACCTGCGGATCCGAGGGCTGCTGTGCGCCGCCGCGCGGGCCAGGCCCGGTACGCCGGTGCACCTGGTCCCGCCGCCGCGCGCATACCCCGACCAGTACGCGGGCGGCCTCGGGCCCGTCGAGGTCCTGCCCCCCGTGGCCTGCGTCGGCACGTTCCACTCCACGGCTCTCGATCCGGCCTGCGACCCGGTCGCGTACCGCTCCCGTCTCACCGTTGTCTGGTTCCAGACCACGCCTCGCCTGCCGTCGGGCTGCGACGCGGAGCCCGGGCTGCGCGACCTCGACTGGGCGGGACTGGCCCGGGACGGCCGGGCTCTTGCGTAGGGTCGTCCGATGAGTGTTTCCCGCACTGAACTGCTGCGCTGGCAGCTTGAGTTGACCTGGTCGTTGTTCGAGTACCACCTGGAGCGGCTGGAACCGGAGGACTTCCTCTGGGAGCCCGCGCCGCTCTGCTGGACGATGCGCAGGGGCCCCGACGGCAGTTGGGTACCGGACTGGGCGGAGACCGAGCCCGACCCCGTGCCCGTCCCCACCATCGCCTGGGTGAGCTGGCACATCGGCTGGTGGTGGAGTGTGGCCCTCGACCACGCCCAGGGCCGCCCGCCCCGCGACCGCGCGGACGTCGTGTGGCCCGGCGAGGGCACACCGGCCATCGAGTGGCTGCGCGGCCTGCGCACCGAGTGGCTGACCGTCCTGGACGGCCTCACCGACACCGACCTGGACGCCACGGCAGCGTTCCCCTGGCCGAAGGACCCCCAGTACACCGTCGCGCACATGGCGGCCTGGGTGAACGCGGAACTGATGAAGAACGTGACCGAGATCGGCCAACTGCGACTGCTGCGCGCGGCGTCGGCCTGAGCAGGGCCGCGATGCCCTTCCCGCGCACCGTCCAGGCAGCGGTCGGGCTTACGTCCAAAACACTAATGGCAGGCCTGTGACCAGGGACAAAGCGGTCGTTGAAGCGGGCATGCGATCTCGTCCGCTCTCCCGTGCCGCTGATCTGCTCGTCGCGCTCGTCGTCCTTCAGGGCGGTACCTCCGCCCTGGCCGCCGAACCCGGCGGTGGTGGCGGCGGTGGCGACGGCCGGTCGGAGGCGATCGATCCGATCACGCCGTTCACGCAGGGCGCCTCGGCGCTCGCCGGGATGGCGCAGCCGTTCTACAACGCGTTCAGCCAGGCCGTGTCACCGGCTCCGAGGGCCTAGTGTGTCGCGCCAGAAATCCGTCGGTAGATCTGTCTCGTCTCGGCGGTCGGATTCTCGCCGCCGACCAAGGGCGTTGACCGTCCGCAGCTCAGCGGAAACTACCTAGGAACTTCCGGCGCGGGACACTAGCGGGTTTTCGTCTAGCCGGGCGGCGCGGCCGAGCGGCTCGTGCCATCGTGGAGGCATGAGCATCGACGTTCGCCCGGCCTCGGACTTCGAGGACGTCCGTGCCGTGCTGGGGCCCAAGTCGCCCGGTGCGAACGTCTGCTGGTGCCTGAGCTACCGGATCCCCTCCAAGCTCAACAACGAACTGCGCGGCCCGGCCCGAGGCGAGTACGTCGCCGGGCTGTGCCGCGAGGACCCCGCGCCCGGCGTGCTCGCCTACGACGGCGACGAACCGGTCGGCTGGGCCGCCGTCGCCCCGCGCGCGGACACCTCCTTCGCCCGCAACCGCAAGATCCCGCACGTCGACGACCTGCCCGTCTGGTCGCTGTGGTGCGTCCGGGTGCGCCCCGGTCACCGGAAGCTGGGCATCTCGCACGCCCTGATCGCCGGCGCGGTGGAGTTCGCCCGGGCCCACGGCGCACCGGCGATCGAGGCGTATCCCCTCGACAACGGCGACGCCAAGGTCGACCTGACGATGGCCTACGCCGGCCTGCGGAAGAACTTCGAACGCGCCGGCTTCACGTACGCGGCGGACACCACCTCGGTGCTGGCCGGCCACCCCCGGGTCCTGATGCGGCTCGACCTGCGCGGCCACGCGCACCCATAGAAGCCACGCACACAAAGGCCCGACCGCTGGCGACGGGGGATGCACCAGCGGTCGGGCTATGGCCAAGGGTAACAAGCGCTTGCCCATCGGAACCGACTGTTCGTCAGCAAAGCCGGAGTTGTGACTCGTATCACTCAACTGCCGTAATTGCGCGGCCTGTTGTGCGATCGGGCACCGTCAGGGCTCGCACGGCGGGTCGTAGGACAGCCGGGGCAGGTACTCGCGCCAGGTCTCCGGCGTCAGCACGCCCCGGGTCATCGTGCACACGCGGCGTGCGGCCTCGTCGACGTCCAGATTCCAGAGCCGGATGGTGTCGGTGCCGCTCGACACCCCGAGCATGTGGCTGTTCGGGCTGAACGCCAGGAAGGTGCCGCTCTTGGCGTTGGGGCTCATCGACTGGCCGATCGCGCCGGCCCTGGAGGGCTCGGAGACGTTCCAGAGCCGGACGGTGCTGTCGTTGCCGCCGCTGGCCAGGGTGCGGCCGCTCCGGCTGAAGGTCAGTGACACGACCGCCTCCGTGTGGCCCGTGAGGCTCCTCTCCTCCGAAGCCTTGGAGGGGTCCTCGATGTCCCAGAGCCGGACCGAGTTGTCGTCGCCGCCGCTGGCCAGCGTGTGCCCGTCGGGGCTGTAGGCGAGGACGTTGACGGCTCCGAGGTGACCCCTGAGAGGTGCGCCGCGCAGGACGGCACGTCCGGGGTCCGTCGCGTTCCACAGCCGGATGGTGCCGTCGGCGCTGCCGCTGGCGAGCGTACGGCCGTCCGGGCTGAAGACGAGGGAGTTGACGTACCCCTTGTGACCGGTGAGGGGCGCACCGAGCCGACGGGGGCGGGACGGGTCGCCGATGTCCCACAGCTGGATGGTGCGGTCGTCGTAGGCGGTCGCCAGGAGGCGTCCGTCCGGGCTGAAGGCCAGCGGGTCGGCGAACCGGATGGGCAGGGGGATGGGCGGCCCGTGGGGGACGGGGCCGTCCGGATCCCCGACGTTCCACAGCTGCACGGCCCGGTCTCCCGTCACCACCGCGAGGGTGCGGCCGTCCGTGGAGTACTCCAGGGAACGTGCGCCGCCTGTCGGCAGAAACGGTTCACCCATCGGCACGGGCCTGCCGGGCTTCCGCACGTCCCACAGCCGGACCCGTCCGTCGAGCGCCGCCGTCGCGAGCACCCGCCCATCCGGCCGGAACGCTCCGGTCCGGCCGATCATGTCCGCCGTCGGCAGCGACCACAGGCGGACCTTGTTGTCGCCCGTCCCGGTGGCGAGGGTGCGCCCGTCGGGGCTGAAGCCGAGCGCGTACATCTCACCGCTGCTACCCGCCAGGGGCCCGCCGACCTGCGACGGATACGCCGGATCACCGACCTTCCACAAGCTCGCCGTGCTGTCCGCGCTGGCGGCGGCGAGCATGTTCCCGTCAGGGCTGAAGGCCACGGACCACACCGCCCCCGTGTGGCCGGTGAGCGGCGCTCCTATGGGTGCCGGGCGACGCCGGTCGGCCATGTTCCAGAGCCGGACGGTGTCGTCCGCGCTGCCGCTGGCGAGGGTGCGGCCGTCCGGGCTGAAGGCCACGGAGTGCACCGTGTCGCTGTGGCCGGTCAGCGGCTCCCCGACCGGCTCCGGACGCCGCGGTCGCGTCACGTCCCACAGCCTGACGGTGCCGTCGTCACCACCGGCGGCCAGTGTCCGGCCGTCCGGGCTGAACGCCACCGAGCGCACGGCGGCCTTGTGCCCGGTCAGAGGCTTGCCCAGGGGCTTCGGACGCTTCGGGTCGGCCACGTCCCACAGCCGTACGGTGTGATCGTCGCCGACGGAGGCCAGCGTGCGCCCGCCCGGGCTGAAGGCGATCAGGTAGATCGTGCCGTCATGGCCGGTCAGCGGCCGGGCGAGCGGCTGCGGGCGGCCGGGGTCCGTGACGTCCCACAGCCGGATCGTCCCGTCGTCGGCGGCGCTGGCCAGGGTGCGGCCGTCCGGGCTGAAGACCGCGCTGCTCACCCAGCTGGTGTGGCCGGTGAGAGGCTTGCCCAGGGGCTTCGGACGCTTCGGGTCGGCCACGTTCCACAGCCGTACGGTCCGGTCATAGCTGGCGGTGGCCAGGGTCCGTCCGTCCGGGCTGAACGTCGTGAGGTAGACGGCGCCGGTGTGGCCGGCCAGCGGTGTGGCCAGCGGGGCGTTCACGATGGAGATCAGGCGGCTGTTCGGGCCCTTGTCGTCCGGCCGCAGCCGGTGCGCCACCAGGTCGAGCTGCGCGGACAGCGAGGGGTCCGTGTCCCGGACGCGATCGGCTTGGGCGAGCACCTGCTGGAATACGGCTTCGTCCCGCTGCTTCCAGGCGACGACGGCCGCTCCGGCGGCCAGCACTGCCAGCACGACCAGGGCCGCCACCGCGCCCCGGCTGATCCAGATGATGCGCCTGCGCAGCCGGACCGAGGCGGCCAGGAACTCCACCGCGCTCCGGGTCAGGAACGTGTCCCCGGCGGATTTCGCCCACCCGTGGGCCTGTTCCAGACGGGATCCCCGGTAGAGCAGTGAGGTGTCGCGGTCCGACTCCTCCCAGGCCCGGCCGTCCTCCTCCAGGCGCTGGCGCAGCAGGTTGCCCTGCCGGTCGTCGTCGATCCAGTCGCGCAGCCGCGGCCAGGCGTGCAGCAGTGCCTCGTGGGTGATCTCCACGGTCTCCGCGTCGAGCGTCACCAACCGGGCGCGGACCAGCGTCTCCAGCGACTCCTCGGTCTTGCCGGGGTCGGTCGACTCGTCCGCCAACTGGCGCCGGGTGCCCCGCCTGCGCGTGGCCTGGGTGTCCTCGCCCAGCCGGACCAGGCGGAGCAGGAGCAGCCGGGCCGCCGTGCGCGCCGCCGGGTCGAGACCGGACCAGGCCCGTTCGGCGGTCGCCGCGACCGCGCCCTGGATGCCGCCGGCCGCACGGTACCCGGCGAGCGTCAGCCGGCCCGCCTTCCTGCGCTGCCAGGTGGCGAACAGGGCGTGCGAGAGGAGCGGCAGCACTCCCGCGTCGTGCGCCCCGCGCGGGCCGTCGGCGCTCACCTCCCGGACGATCAGCTCCGCCAGGCCCGGCTCCAGCTCCAGGCCGACGGCCTTGGCCGGGCCCGTCACCGCCTCGCGCAGCTCCGCGGTGGTCAGGGGTCCGAGCACCATGTGCCGGTGCTGGAGCGCGTCGGCCAGTTCGGGATACCTGAGGCACCGCTCGTAGAAGTCGGCCCGTATGCCCAGCACCACGACCGCCGGGGCCGGGTCGCCGTCACCGCTCGGCGAACAGGCCGCGTGCAGGACCTCGACGAAGGCACGCCGCTCCGCCTCGTCGGGGCAGAGGGTGAACGTCTCCTCGAACTGGTCCACGATGACGACCGGCCGCGCACCGGCCGGCGCCTCGCGCCGCGCCCAGGCCGCGACGGCGGCGCGGACGTCAGGGCCCCTCGGGACGTGTGGGACCGTCCTGGTGGGGGCGACGTGGTCCTCCGCGTCGGGTCCGCCGGCCGTGACCATGGCCGAGACGACCGGCCCCAGGTCGGGGATGCACCGGGTCAGCTCCGCCAGCGGATCACCGCCGGGGACGAGCTGCACGACCTCCGTGGCCCGGCCGCCCTCACCGCCGTCACCGCTGCTGTCTCTGTCACCACGGTCGCCGCCGTCGAGGTCCTCACCCAGCGCGCCGTCCCGCAGTGCGGGCACCAGCCCGGCGCTCAGCAGCGAGGACTTCCCCGCCCCCGACGCACCCACGAGCATGACCAGGCCGCCCGTCCCCGCCACGGCCCGGAGCTGTGCGACGAGCGCGTCCGTGCTCCGCTCCCGGCCGAAGAACCACCGGGCGTCCTCCCTGCGGTACGAGGCCAGGCCCCGGTACGGGCACACCCCGCCGGGCGCGGGCGAGGCCTCGGCGGCAGACCGCTCCTGCTCCGCCGCGCCGCGCTCGCCCGCCGGGTCGGCCACCGCGGCTTCCCACAGCCGCTGCCACTGACCGAGGTCGTACAGGCCCGGGGACACCGGCGTGGGCCGCGCGCGCCGCGCCTCGGGGATCAGCACGTGCAGCACCGCCGCGAGAGCGGTGAACTGAGCGGGTACGTTCCGGGCCCGGCGCCAGTCGCTGATGCGCTGCGCGGACACCCGGACGGGACGCCCGCGTTCGTCGACCCGCTGGAGCCGGACGACCGCTTCGGACACACGTTTGAGTGGAGGGTTCCCGGCTTCCTTGTACAGCAGTGCGAGGCGCTCCGCGAAGGCTGTGCGTGCCCCGGAGTCGGAACCCAAGGTCTCCACTCCTTAACTCCCCGCGCCTGGACGTCCGGACCGGAAAACTCACTCTATACGTCTGACCTGCGGTAATACCGCCAACCCGGAACCGGAGACTCCTCGTCGGTGGCCGAAACTGGCAGGATCTGGACGCAGCAGCGCACTCATCCGGTCAACCTCCAGACGGAGTCGGACGACCGTGACCCCACCGTTCGGTACCGGTCCCCACGAGGGGAGGGACCGGTGCCGGACAACGTGGTGATCCTCCCCACCGAACGGCGCTCTACAACTCTGGCCGACCCTGGATAACTGACGGTCCGTCAGCTATGGTCTGCCTGCCGTTGCCAAGGCCCGGCCTGCCGTACCGCTTCCGGAGCGACGTACAGGGGTGAGCACAGTGGAGACACGTCCCGAGAGCCCACGACCGCAGGGCACCCCGCGCTGGGTGGCGATGTTCTACCAGCCGGCCGCGCAGGCCTGGCGGACGGCCGCGGAGTCACCCCACCGCTCGCCCGTGCTGCACGCCCTCGGCGAGATGACACAGACGCTGCGGGCGCGTGGAGACGAGGCGTCCTTCGCCCTGTGGGGGCCGAAGGACGGCGAGTGGCGCCGCTTCGACACGCCCCTGAAGCAGGCGGCGTCGCCCCAGCCGATCCCGGAGGCAGCTGCCACCGAACCGGCCCCGCTGGCGGAACGCATGACCGGCCGCCGCCACCAGGTCCTGATGTCCGGTCTGAGCAAGGCGGGCCTCTACGACCTCTCCCCCGAGGACGACGCGACCGTCCAGGCACTCGTCGAACGTCTCGACGAGGCCGCCGTACGCCGGGTCGCCCACTGGCTCGCGACGGCCGGAGCGCGCTAGCCGGCCGGTTCAGCCGGCCTCGCGCTGGGCAGTCAACACCTCGGGTCCCGCCGGCTTCCGGCATCGGCCGGTGGGGGAACGAGGGGGATGAAGGGGATGAAGGGGCAGAAGGTCTCTGTCGACCGCGAGCTCTGCTACGGCTCCGCCGAGTGCGTCCACAGGGCCCCGGCGGTCTTCGAGTTCGTCGACGGGTTCGGTGCCGTCCGCCCGGGCCACGAACACACGGGCGACGCCCCGGAGATCCTGGAGACGGCGGAGAAGTGCCCCAGCCAGGCCATCAGCATCACGGACGCGGCGGACGCGGCCTCGGCACCGGACCGCCCGTAGCGAGGGCCGGTGCCGGTACCGAGCCTGCTCGCGGTCTTCGCCCACCCCGACGACGAGTCCCTGATGGCGGGCGGGACCCTCGCCCGGCACGCGGCGGCGGGCGCCCGCACGGCGGTCGTCACGGCCACCTGGGCGGCGGACACACCGCGCGCCGCGGAACTGGCCGAAGCGCTCCACGTTCTCGGCGCCGGCAAGCCGCGTCTGCTGGGCTACGCCGACTCCCGCGTCCCACGGTCGGCGCCGGGCAGACCACGCCTGTGCGACGCCCCGCTCGACGAGACGGTGGGCGGCCTGGTCGCGCGGATCCGGGACTTCCGCCCGGAGATCGTCGTCACCCACGACGCCTACGGCGGCCTGACCGGTCACGAGGACCATGTGCACACCCACCGCGTGACCCTGTCGGCGGTCCACGCCGCCGGCCTCGAACGCCTCTACCCGGACGCCGGTGAACCCTGGCAGCCGAGCGCCCTGTACCTGTCCACGCACCCGCACTCCGCCGTCCGGGCGTGGGGCGGACACCTGGCCCCCACGGGCAAGGCGATGCGCACGGTCCCGGACGACCGGGTCACGACGACCGTCGACGTGACCCCCTGGCTGGACCGGAAGATCACCGCCGTGCTGGCGCACCGCACAGAGGTGGAACGGGGAGCCGCCCCGGGCCTGATCGCCGCACTGCCGGCGCCCGAGCGGGAACGGTTGCTCGGCACCGAGTGGTACATCCGCCACGAACTCGTCGCGACGGCACGGGCGGGGACGGAACTCCTGCCGTAGGCCGGTGACCGGCAAGCCAGGGGCCCGCCCGCTCAGACCCGCGACCGGCTCAAGGCAGAGGGCCCGCCCGCTCAGACCGTCGGTTATCGGGGGCGCCCGCTCAGACCCGCGACCGGCTCAAGGCAGAGGGCCCGCCCGTTCAGACCGTCGTTGATCGGCCGAGGTCAGTGCCCCACCGGAAACGGCCACCGAAGGCCCGCCAACGCCCGGGCCCTGGCCTCCACGACCGCCATCCGGGCAGCGCGCTCGGCCCGGTCCACATGGGCCTTCTGCCCGGTCACCTGCCCCTCCCACTTCCGGTACAGCAGCCCCACCTCCCCCGAGAACCACCCACGGCTCACGGCACTCAGCGCGAGCAGCAGCCCCGTGTCCTCCGACGCGGGGAGCGCCATCCAGCCGCCGAGGGCGAGCAGCAGCTCCCGCCGTACAAACAGTGACGCCGGATGGACCGGTGCGAGGAAGCCGTTGGCCTTCCAGTGCTCGAACACGGCCCCGCGCTCGATCGGCCCCTGGTCGGGATCACCCGGAAACCCGACCGTCGAGCCGTCGGGCATGAGGTCCAGCACCCGCGACGTCGCCCACCCGAGACTGCGGTCGGCCTCCAGCGCCGCCAGATCCCGCGCGAGCGTGCCCGGCGGCAACTGGTCGTCGGCGTCCAGGACCTTCACATACGCACCCTCGGCATGCGCCAGCGCGACGGTCCGGGCCACACCGGGCCCCCCGGCCCGGCCCTGCCGGAACGTCACCCGCTCGTCGTCGGGCACGTACGGCCGTACGTCCGCGCCCTCCCCGTCCTCCTGGATCACCCAGTGCCACTCCCAGCCCTCCGGCAGCCCCTGCTCGCACAGGGACGCGTAGGCATCCGGCAGAAAACGGGCCGACGGGCCGTGCACCGCGGTGACGACGACGATGCGCACTCGAAACCCCTCGCGACCTGCACAGATGTCCGGATTACGGAGCGATCCTAGCCCCGTGGCCCTCCTGTCCCCCACGGCACCTGCCCGACGTGCCGCGTCAGCCGCCCATGCCGAAACGGGGTTCCTCGATCCGAGCGCGCTTGACCTCGAAGAAGCCCGGAACAGTGGCCATCATCAAAAAGCCGTCCCACAACTGCCCGGCGGCCTCCCCGGTGGGAGCGGGGGAGACGACTGGGCCGAAGAAACCGACGCGTTCGCCGCCAGGCCCGGCGACAGACACCACCGGCGTACCGATGTCGCCGCCCGCCAGGCCGACGGCCCGAGCGTGCGAGGACCGGATCGCCTCGTCGTAGGCGGTGGCCCCGGCGACCTCCGCGATCGCCTCCGGCAACCCGGCATCCGACAGGGCCGCCGCGAGATTCCCCCAGTCACCGTGCAGGTGGAAGCGGGTGCCCATCGCCGTGAAGAGATCACCGAGCGCCTGCTGACCGAACCGCTCCTCCACCGCCGCACACACGCGCACCGGCGCCCACATGTACTCCTCCCACTCGCCCTCGGGATGGTCGTCCCGGTGCTCGTTGAGCACCGACAGGCTCATCACCCGCCAGCGGACGGTCACGGGCCGCACTTTGGTGACCTCGACCATCCATCGAGAGCTGATCCACGTGTACGGGCAGACGGGGTCGAACCAGAAGTCGACGGTGCGCTGTTCGGTCATCCCATCGCTCCAAGGTCTCGATAGACAAACGCGGAAGGGGTGCCGCTCCGGAGAGTGGCACCCCTTCTGACTTGCAACATCTATGACCTGCGCGGAGGCGGTGGGATTTGAACCCACGGTGACATCGCTGCCACGACGGTTTTCAAGACCGTTCCCTTCGGCCGCTCGGGCACGCCTCCCCGCGCCGACCGTGATCGGCGGCGCGGGGACAAGGGTAACGGGTCGGGGCCGGCGGGTGGGGTTGGTACTGCTGCCGCTTGGCCGAGCGTAAGGGCGTATGGGTGAGGGTGGGTGAGTGCCGGTGCTGGCGACGAGGCGCGCTGACAGCGGAGCCCGGTGAACGGGAGTTCGCATTCCGAACGTTTCGTGACCTTCGCGGGTGGGGCGACCTGCCCGGCAACGCCACGCACCGGAACGCCCAGATCCGCCACGCGCTGACCCGGCTGCTGCACCACACCCGCCGCTGCGGGGCTGCCGCCATGGGGATCGAGGACCTCGACTTCAGTGAGGGCACCAGCAGGGAACGGCACGGCCGCAACAAGCGCTTCCGGCGTCTGATCTCCCGCTTCCCCACTGCCAGACTGAAAGCCCGCCTGGTTGCGATGGCCGCCGCGCGAGGCATCGCGATCGTCGCGGTGGACCCGGCCTGCACCTGCACCTCCCGGTGGGGCGCCCAGCACTGGCAGCAGCCCCTCACCAGCAACAACCGCACACCCACACGCCACGACGCGGCAGCCGTGGCCATCGGACGGCGCGCTCTCGGACATCCGATCCGGCGACGGACGGCACCGCCCCCACACGACCAGAGCGATCGTGCGGGGCATCGGACCGCCCAGGCCCGACCGGAGACCCGACGGCGCGAGGAACCCCGCCCCCGCCTACCCGGACCACGCACCAGATGTGTGCCGCCCGGACGCGGAGCGGTGGGGGTACCTCCCTGCTCGAGCGAAGCCGAGAGTTTGGGGGAGGGCGACCAGCGTGCTCAACACCGTTCGGAGCACGCGGCTGCGCATGAGCCCTGGCAACAGGACCCACTCCCGCTCAGTCTCTGGGAGCGGTCAGTTGTCGCCGATGCGGGAGCCCAGGGTGAGGTCGACGGTGTGCTCCTTGCCGCCGCGCTCGTAGGTGATCGTGACCTTGTCGCCGGGCTTGTGGGTCCAGATCTCGCCGATCAGGGTGGGGCCGGAGTCGATCACCCGGTCGTCGAGCTTGGTGATGACGTCGCCGGGCTTGAGGCCGGCCTTGGCGGCCGGGCCGCCCGGCTCGACCGGTGTCGCGCCCTGGTCGGTGATCTGCGCGCCGTCCGAGCTGTCGTCCAGCGAGACGGACGCGCCGATCTTCGCGTACACCGGCTTGCCGGTCTTGATCAGCTCCTGGGCGACGTACTCGGCCTGGTTGATCGGGATGGCGAAGCCCAGGCCGATCGAGCCGGACTGGCCGGTGCCGAAGCCGCCGTTGCCGGTGGACTGGATCGCGGAGTTGATGCCGATGACGTTGCCCTGCGCGTCCAGCAGCGGGCCGCCGGAGTTGCCCGGGTTGATCGAGGCGTCGGTCTGGAGGGCGCTCATGTACGACGCCTGGCTGCCGGTGCCGTCGCTGGAGGCGACTGGGCGGTTCTTGGCGCTGATGATGCCCGTCGTCACCGTGTCGGACAGGCCGAAGGGGGCGCCGATCGCGATGGTCGCGTCACCGACGGCCACCTTGTCCGAGTCGCCGAGGGTGAGCGGCTTCAGGTCGTCCGGGGCGCTCTTGAGCTTGATGACCGCCACGTCGTAGCCCCGCGCGTGCCCGACCACCTCGGCGTCGTACTTCTTGCCGCTCGGGAACGTCGCGGTGAGCTTGCCGCCGTCCACCGCGCCTGCCACGACGTGGTTGTTGGTGACGATGTGGCCCTGCCTGTCGAAGACGAAGCCCGTCCCGGTGCCGCCCTCGCCGCTGTTGCTCTCGGCCTCGATCGTGACCGTGCTCGGCAGCGCCTTGGCGGCCACGCCCGCGACCGTGCCCGGGTCGCGCTTGACGTCGCCACCGCTGGTGGAGGCGGAGACCGTCGTCGAACCGCTGTTCTCGTCGTTGTTCTTCGCCAGGGTGTAGCCGAGACCGCCCCCCAGGCCGCCCGCGGCCAGCGCGGCCACCAGGATCGCGGCGACCAGACCACCGCGGCCACGGCCGGACTTCGGCGCCGGCTGCTGGTACGAGGAACCCCAGCCGCCGCCGGAACCGGAACCGCCGTCGCCGTACGACGGGGAGGCCGGCGGCGGGGGCGGGGGCCAGG
>NZ_DF968331.1:0-12744 GCF_001270025.1 Streptomyces azureus
GCGGACCGGGGCGGCCGCGCCGCTCGGTTCCCCTCCGGCCGTGCGCGAGGCCCCGCCGAAGACCCGGCCCCACTGGGAGAGCCGGTCCCGGCCCTCGGCCAGGAGCAGCATCAGATAGCCCGCTGCCGCGACCAGGAACCACAGCCAGTCCGTGCCCCCGTCGGACAGCCCCGCGGCCACCGAGTACAGCGCGAGCAGCGGCAGACCGGCCGGGGCGGCGCTGCGGAAGGTCACCGCGAGGGTGTCCACCAGCAGCCCGATGATCAGGACACCGCCGATGAGCATCAGCCGGATGCCGTCGGACTCCAGGGGCGCCGGGATCGCGTACCGCGCGATGTCGTCCCCGCCCTGCCGGAGCAGGAGCGCGAAGCGGTCGAGGGCGTCCGGCCCGGGCACCAGCCCGGCGAGGGCCTGCTCACGGGTGAACACGAACGTCAGCATCAGCACCGTGACCACGGCCTGTGCCGCCACCGTCAGCGGGCGCGCCAGCGGCACCCTGCGGGCCGCGGCACCCACGCCCGCCTGCACGGCCAGCAGGAAGGCCGCCTGCACGATCCAGGTCGCCGGCTTGACGAGGGGCAGCAGGGCGCACGCGGCCATCAGCGTGGCCGCCCACGCCCCCAGCGTCAGTCGTACCCGCCCGCTCATCACGGTCCCTCCCCGCCGCCCGCGGCGGCCATCCCCCTGCGCTCCCGGTCGGCCTGCCGCCACAGCTCGTCCACGGAGGCACCCCGCGGTACGCCGAGGGCCGTCCAGCCGGCCTCGCGCAGCATGCGCAGCCGCTCCCCGCTCCCGTCCAACGGACCGGGCACGTCGCTCGGTTCCCGCACCCAGGTGTCGCTGTCCAGCACGAAGGCGACCGCGCCCGGGCTGCGCTGCCGCATCCGGCCCAGCACGGCGGCCTGCTCCTCGTCCAGGTCGCCGAGGAAGGCCACCAGCAGCCCCTCGTTCCCGCCGCGCAGCACGTCGTAGGCACGGGACAGGCCCGCGCCGTCGGAGTGGTCGATCACCGCGAGGGTGTCCATCATCAGCCCGGCCGCGTCCGCCGACTCCTGGTTCGCGCCCGCGAAGCCGTCACCGCCCTCGCCGGGCACCGCGTTGCCGGTGTCCGTCAACAGCCGTACCGAGAAGCCCCGTTCGAGCATGTGCACCAGCACGGACGCCGCGCCCGACACGGCCCACTCGAAGGCCGAGTCCGGCCCCGCGCCCTGGTAGGCGATGCCCCGGGTGTCGAGCAGCACCGTGCAGCGGGCGCGCTGCGGCTGCTCCTCGCGGCGCACCATCAGCTCGCCGTAGCGGGCGGTGGAGCGCCAGTGCACACGGCGCAGGTCGTCGCCGTAGCGGTACCCGCGCGGAATCACGTCGTCCTCGCCGGCCAGCGCGAGCGAACGCTGCCGCCCGTCGCCGTACCCCTTCGCCTCACCGCTGAGGCGCACCGGCGCCAGCGGCTCCACGCGCGGGATCACCGTCAGGGTGTCGTACGTCGAGAAGGACCGGGTCAGCTCGCACATGCCGAACGGGTCGGTCAGGCGCAGCTGGAGCGGGCCCAGGGGGTAGCGGCCGCGCAGGTCGGAGCGGACTCGGTAGGACACCTCGCGCCGGCCGCCCGCCTCCACCCGGTCGAGCACGAAACGGGGCCGGGGGCCGAGCACGTACGGCACCCGGTCCTGGAGCATCAGCAGCCCCGTGGGCAGCCGCGAGACGTTGTCCATCCGCAGGTGGACCCGGGCCTCGCTGCCGGCCGGCACGCGCGCGGGGGAGAGGCGGCGGCTGCCCGCGACCCGGTAGCGCGTGCGGTACAGCACCGTCGTGCACACCAGCGGCAGCACCGCCAGCAGCAGGCCCACGCGCAGCAGGTCGCTCTGCCCGAGCACGTACGAACAGACGGCGGCCGCGACGCCGGCGGCCAGGAAGGAGCGTCCGCGGGTGGTCAGACCGGCCAGAGCGCTGCGGATGCCGCCTTTCTCGCCCCGGTCGGCCTCCGCCTGCCCCGCCCCCGCGGTGGTCATCACAGCCTCCGCGGCGGCTGCTGGGGATACACCGGCACGCCCCGGCCGAGGCCGCCGAAGCCGCTCTGCTGCGGCGTCGCCGGCACCGGGGTGCGCTGAAGGATCTCCTCGACGACCTGCTCGGCAGAGCGGCGGTTGAGCTGGGCCTGGGCGGTGGGCAGCAGACGGTGGGCCAGGACGGCGACGGCAAGTGCCTGCACGTCGTCCGGCAGCGCGTACTCCCGGCCGCTCAGGGCCGCGGACGCCTTCGCCGCGCGCAGCAGGTGCAGCGTCGCGCGCGGGGAGGCGCCCAGTCTCAGGTCGGGGTGCGTGCGCGTGGCGCCGACCAGGTCGACCGCGTAGCGCCGGACCGGCTCGGCGACATGGACGCCGCGCACCGCCTCGATCAGCTTGAGGATCTCGTGCGCGTGGGCCACGGGCTGGAGGTCCTCCAGCGGAGAGACGCCGCCGTGCACGTCCAGCATCTGGAGCTCGGCCTCGGCGCTCGGGTAGCCGACCGAGACCCGGGCCATGAAGCGGTCGCGCTGCGCCTCCGGCAGCGGGTAGGTGCCCTCCATCTCGACCGGGTTCTGCGTCGCCACCACCATGAAGGGGCTGGGCAGCTCGTAGGTCTTGCCGTCGATGGTGACCTGGCGCTCCTCCATGGACTCCAGGAGCGCGGACTGCGTCTTGGGCGAGGCGCGGTTGATCTCGTCGCCGATCACGACCTGCGCGAAGATCGCGCCCGGCTTGAACTCGAAGTCGCGGCGCTGCTGGTCCCAGATGGACACACCGGTGATGTCCGAGGGCAGCAGGTCGGGCGTGAACTGGATGCGTCGCACCGAGCAGTCGATGGACCGCGCCAGTGCCTTGGCGAGCATCGTCTTGCCGACGCCCGGGACGTCCTCGATCAGCAGATGTCCCTCGGCGAGCAGTACGGTCAGCGAGAGCCGTACGACCTCGGGCTTGCCCTCGATCACGCCTTCCACCGACTCCCGCACGCGTTCCACCACGGCGGTCAGATCAGTGAGGCTCGCTCGATCGTCATAGGTCGTCACCCGGCCCTCCTCGGCCTTTCCCTTGCTCCCAGGGAGCACGGGATACCCCATTTTCCCGGGCCGACGCCACATGACGCAGGCCGGCCCACCCCGAACCACGGACACCACACGTGAAAGGTTCCGCGTGACGCCACTCCCGCATTCTTGCTGCCGTTACCGATTCGTGTCACTCGACTGTGGATAACTGGCCGCGATATGTCGGTCTTGCGGCCATTCGAACGCGTGACTGATAGGTTTTCGACAGCTACAGCAGGTTGTGCCCGGAGTGGGCGGCCAGGTCAGGAGGCGGGATCGATCTCCCGCAGCAGGCCGGTCTTCACGTCGAAGACAAACCCCCGCACGTCGTCCGTGTGCGGCAGGAACGGCGACGTGCGCACGCGCTGCATCGACTGCCGTACGTCCTGGTCGACGTCCCGGAAGGACTCCACCGCCCACGCCGGGCGCTGGCCGACCTCGGCCTCCAGTTCGGTGCGGAAGTCCTCGGTGAGGCTCTCCAGGCCACAGCCGGTGTGGTGGATGAGGACGACGCTGCGCGTCCCCAGCTTGCGCTGGCTGATGGTGAGGGAGCGGATCACGTCGTCGGTGACGACGCCGCCCGCGTTGCGGATCGTGTGGCAGTCACCGAGTTCGAGACCGAGCGCCGCGTGCAGGTCGAGGCGGGCGTCCATGCAGGCCACGACGGCGACGTGCAGCACGGGCCGGGCGTCCATCCCCGGGTCGGTGAAGGCGGCGGCGTACCGGGCGTTGGCGTCGACGAGGCGGTCGGTGACCGTGCCGCCGCCGGCGCTCTCCGAGGCTGTGGGAACCGATGCAGAAGTCGTCATAACCCATGACGTTACTGGTCACACCCGGTCCAGGCCTCTTGTGAGACTGGACAAAGAATGTCAGCGAGGCGGGGTTGTGAGGTAACCCACAAGGGTGGCGGGCCGCCGGTCGCGACGCGCAGGCCGGTTGATTGACCGGGAGACAGGGTGGACTAAAGTGACGCGAAGCGGGAGGCGAGACTCTCCCCGCTGGACTGTTCACCCCGGAGACCCCGGCGACGACCGGAGATCTCCCCACGTGCGCGGCGCGTACGTACGGCTCGGCCTCCTCCCGCTCCCGGTCGGCTGACGCTTCCGGCGCCGGCAGGCCTCCCCTTCACGAGCGGGCGGGGACCCGGCGGTGCGTACGGCCGCGCGCCGGACTTGAGAGGGCCCAGGATCAATGGGGCGCGAAGCGCATTCGAATGAGGGCGGTGGTGGGCGACGGGAGGGACAGAGTCGACACGTCCCGGTGATGCTCCAGCGGTGCCTGGACCTGCTGGCACCCGCGCTGGAGGGGCCGGAGCCGGTGGTCGTCGACTGCACCCTCGGCCTCGGCGGCCACAGCGAGGCGCTCCTGGAGAGGTTCCCCGGGATCCGCCTCGTCGCACTGGACCGCGACAAGGAGGCCCTGCGCCTGTCCGGCGAGCGCCTCGCGCCCTACGGGGAGCGCGCCAACCTCGTCCACGCCGTGTACGACGAGCTCCCCGAGGTGCTGCACAGGCTCGGCATCGCGCGCGTCCAGGGCGTGTTGTTCGACCTCGGGGTCTCCTCCATGCAACTCGACGAGGCCGACCGCGGCTTCGCCTACGCCCAGGACGCCCCGCTCGACATGCGCATGGACCAGACGTCCGGGGTCAGCGCCGCCGAGGTCCTCAACACGTACCCGCCGGGTGAGCTGGTGCGCATCCTCCGGGCGTACGGCGAGGAGAAGCAGGCGAAGCGGATCGTGTCCGCGATCGTGCGCGAGCGCGAGAGGGAGCCGTTCAGCACCAGCGCGCGGCTGGTCGAACTGATCCGGGACGCGCTGCCGCAGGCCGCCAAGCGCACCGGCGGCAACCCGGCCAAGCGCACCTTCCAGGCCCTGCGCATCGAGGTCAACGGCGAGCTCGCCGTCCTGGAGCGGGCGATCCCGGCAGCCGTGAAGGCGCTGGACGTGGGCGGGCGGATCGCCGTGCTGTCGTACCACTCGCTGGAGGACCGGCTCGTGAAGCAGGTGTTCGCGGCGGGTGCCGCCACCACGGCGCCGCCCGGGCTGCCCGTCGTGCCCGAGCGCTACCAGCCGCGGCTCAAGCTGCTCACGCGCGGTGCCGAACTCCCCACCGAGGAGGAGATCGCCGAGAACCGGCGGGCGGCACCGGCGCGGCTGCGCGGTGCCCAGCGCATCAGGGAGGACGTCGAGTGAGCCACGTGCAGGGCGGGCGGGTGTCCCGGACCCGAGGGAGCGTGAGTGAGCAGTAAACCCGAACTGAAGGGGAGGGCGGCACGTCTGGCGCAGCTCTTCCCGACCGGCCCCGGGCAGGCGGCCCGCACCCCCTTCGTCCTCCTGGTGGTTCTCCTCCTCGGCGGTGGTCTCATCGGCCTCCTGGTGCTGAACTCGGCTCTCAGCGAAGGCGCGTTCAAGCTGGACGACCTCCAGCGCGAGACCAAGAGCCTCACCGACGAGGAACAGGCCCTCCAGCGGGACGTCGACGCCTACTCCGCTCCCGAGGCCCTCCAGCGCCGCGCCCGCGAACTCGGCATGGTCCCCGGCGGCGACCCCGCCTTCCTCGCCCCCGACGGCACCGTCAAGGGCGTCCCGAGCCCCGCCCCCGGCGTCCGGCAGACCTCCGCCCACATCCCCCTGGTCCTGGCCCCCGAGGCCATGCCCAACGGCCCCACCTCAACCTCCGGCAGGTGACGGAAGTGACCGACAGGGATCCCCGGTGCCGCCGCGTACCGGGCCTCGCCCGGCCCGCCTGCCCCCCTGGCCCCGGCGTTCGCCGGGCCCCCGGGGCGGCTTCCGCTTCTCGGTGCGCGGCCGACCGGGCTCTCGGCGGGGTGACGGAGGTGTCCGCCGGGAAGTCGCCGCACTGCCATGTGCCCGGCCCCGCCGGGGCCGCCGGTCCCGGGGCCCGGGGCGGCCGCGGCGCGTGCCCTGCGGCGGCGGAGCGGCCGTCGTCTCGGGCGTCGTCGACCGCTGCCCGTCGCTCGCTGTGCCGGGTGCCGCCCCGGCCCGCGTCCGTGCGTCATCGCGTCGGGCAGTCCCCAGTCCGCCCCGACCTCCGGCAGGTGACGGAAGTGACCGACAGGCAACCCCTGCGCCGCCGCGTGCCCGGCCCCGCCGGGGCTGCTGGTCCCGGGGCCCGAGGCGGCCGCGGCGGGTGGCGTGCGGTGGAGCGTCCGTCGCCGACCGCTGCCGGCTGTGCCGGGTGCCGTCCCGGCCCGCGTCCGAGCGTCATCGCGTCGGGCAGTCCCCAGTCCGCCCCGACCCCCGGCAGGTGACGGAAGTGACCGACAGGCAACCCCCGCGCCGCCGCGTGCCCGGCCCCGCCAGGTCCGCTCGCCCCGACGCCCGGCGCCGCCCGGGCTCCGGTGCCCGTCCGGCCCGCCGCCCGGCCCCGGCCCGGTCGGCAGCGCCCAAGCCCCTCCGGCTGGGCAGCCCCCGCCCCCGGCTGCGTCTGGTCGGGCTCGCGCTGACGCTGGTGCTGATCGCCTTCGTCGTGCGGCTGTTCCAGGTGCAGGCGGTCGACGCGAGCACGTATGCCGCCAAGGCCGAGCAGAACAGGTACGTCGGGCAGGTGCTGGCCGCGGACCGAGGGGAGATCACCGACCGGTCCGGTGTGGCCCTGGCGACCAGTGAGGACGCCTACGACATCACGGCCGACCCCACGATGTTCGCCCCCGACCAGCTGAAGATCGGCGACGGGCCCGAGCAGGCGGCCGCGCTGCTCGCGCCGATCCTGGGCCAGGAGCAGGAGACCCTGGTCAAGAAACTGCGGCCGAAGAACAAGGCGCTGCGGTACGTCAAGCTGGCCTCCCGCCAGACCCCGCAGGTCTGGAAGCAGATCAAGGACCTGAAGGCCGCGCTCGCGAAGAAGGAGCAGACGGACAAGTCCGCGCACAACGTCCTTGCGGGCGTCTTCTCCGTCGCCACCAGCAAGCGCGTGTACCCCAACGGCGACCTGGCCGCCGGGATACTGGGCTGGGTCAACGGCGAGGGCAAGCCCGGCGGCGGCATCGAGCTCCAGCTGAACAAGCAGCTGGCCGGCAAGGACGGCAAGATCCGCTACGCCCAGTCCGGCGGCCGGCTCGTCCCCACCGCGGGTTCCACCGAGACACCCGCCGTGCCCGGCAGCGACGTCGAGCTCACCATCGACCGCGACATCCAGTGGGCCGCCCAGAAGGCCATCAGCGACCAGGTGAAGGAGTCCGCGGCCGACCGCGGCTACGTCATCGTCCAGGACACCCGCACCGGCCAGATCCTGGCCATGGCCAACTCACCCGGATTCGACCCGAACGACCTGTCCGACGCGGACTCGGCCGCCCTCGGCAACGCGGCCCTCCAGGACGCCTTCGAACCCGGCTCCACCGCCAAGGTCATGTCGATGGCGGCCGTCCTCCAGGAGGGCGCCGCCACCCCGATGACCCACGTCGTCGTGCCCAACCGGCTGCACCGCGGCGACCGGCTCTTCAAGGACGACGTGAACCACCCGACCTGGTACCTGACGCTCAACGGCGTCCTCGCCAAGTCCAGCAACATCGGCACCATCCTCGCCACCGGGCAACTCGGCAGGACCCAGGCCCAGTCCAACAAGGTCCTCTACGACTACCTGCGCAAGTTCGGCCTCGGCAGGTACACCGGCCTCGACTTTCCAGGCGAGACCAAGGGCATCCTCGCCCCGCCCGACAAGTGGTCGACCTCGCAGCAGTACACGATTCCTTTCGGCCAGGGCGTCTCCATCAACGCCATGCAGGCGGCGTCCGTGTACTCGACCATCGCCAACGGCGGTGTCCGCGTCGAACCCACGCTCGTACGCGGCACCAAGGGCCCCGACGGCCGCTTCACCCCGGCCCCCAAGCCCGAGAAGACCCGGGTCGTCAGCGCCAAGACGGCGAAGACCCTCGCCCAGATGCTGGAGTCGGTCGTGGACGACGAGGAGGGCACCGGCACCAAGGCGCGTATCCCCGGCTACCGCGTCGCGGGCAAGACGGGCACGGCCAACCGCGTGGATCCGGCCACCGGCATGTACAAGGGCTACACGTCGTCGTTCGCCGGATTCGCGCCCGCCGACAAGCCCCGCGTCACCGTCTACTGCGCCATCCAGAACGCCACCAAGGGCAACTACTTCGGCGGCCAGATCTGCGGCCCCGTCTACAAGCAGGTCATGGAGTTCGCACTGAAGTCCCTCCAGGTCCCGCCGACCGGGGCCAAGCCGGCGAAGCTCCCGGTCACCTTCAAGCGCTGACCGGCCGCAAGCCCCGGTCGGCACGGAACCAACCAGGAACCACCTCGTGACAACGATCACCCCGGACCCGGGGAACCAGAGCAGCCCCCGCCCCTCACTTCGCCCGGAGGCGGGTACGCCCGGTACGCTCACCGCCGTGCCACACGCTGATCAGTCCCAAACCACCCAGAAGGGCCATCCCGTGACATACCCCGGGCCGCCCAGGCCGGCGCAGGTCTCCGCCACACCCCTCGCGGAACTGGCCGGACAGCTGGGTGCTCCCGCGCCGGAGGGCGCCGCCGACGTCACGGGCATCACCCACGACTCGCGAGCCGTGCGCCCCGGCGACCTGTACGCCGCCCTCCCGGGCGCCCGCCTGCACGGCGCCGACTTCGTCGACCAGGCCGCGAGCCTCGGCGCGGCGGCCGTGCTGACGGACCCCACCGGCGCCGAGCGCGCCGCGGCCTCCGGGCTGCCGGTCCTGGTCGTCGACGACCCGCGCGCCCGGATGGGCGAGCTGGCCGCCACGATCTACGGCCACCCCGGCCTGGACCTGCTCCAGATCGGCATCACCGGCACCTCCGGCAAGACCACCACCGCCTACCTCGTCGAGGGCGGCCTGAAGACCGTCAGGTCCACCGGCCTGATCGGCACGGTCGAGATGCGCATCGGCGACGAGCGCATCAAGTCCGAGCGCACCACCCCCGAAGCCACCGACCTGCAGGCCCTGTTCGCCGTCATGCGCGAGCGCGGCGTCGAGGCGGTCGCCATGGAGGTCTCCAGCCACGCCCTGGTCCTCGGCCGCGTCGACGGCTGCGTCTTCGACATCGGCGTCTTCACCAACCTCAGCCCGGAACACATGGAGTTCCACTCCGACATGGAGGACTACTTCCAGGCGAAGGCGCAGCTGTTCACCCCGAAACGCAGCAAGCTCGGCGTGGTCAACGTCGACGACGAGTACGGCCGCAGGCTGGCCAAGGAGGCCACCGTCCCGGTCGTCACCTATTCCGCCGAGGGCCACCCCGACGCCGACTGGCGCGCCGAGGGCGTCGAGATCGGCCGGCTGGACTCGACGTTCACCGCCATCGGGCCCAAGGGCGAGCGGATCAGCGCGAAGTCGCCGCTGCCGGGCCCCTTCAACGTGGCCAACACCCTCGCCGCGATCGTCGCCCTCGCCGTCGCCGGGCTCGACCCGCAGGCCGCCGCCGACGGCGTCGCCGCCGTGCCCGGTGTGCCTGGCCGCCTGGAGCGCGTGGACGCCGGACAGCCCTACCTCGCGGTCGTGGACTACGCGCACAAGACCGACGCCGTCGAGTCGGTGCTGCGCGCCCTGCGCAAGGTCACCGAGGGCAAGCTGCACATCGTCCTCGGCTGTGGCGGGGACCGGGACAGGACCAAGCGGGAGCCGATGGGCGCCGCCGCGGCGCGGCTCGCCGACACCGCCGTACTGACCTCCGACAACCCCCGTGGCGAGGACCCCCTCGCGATCCTCGCCACGATGCTCCAGGGCGCGGCCTCCGTGCCCGCGCACGAGCGCGGCGAAGTGGCGGTCTTCGAGGACCGGGCCGCCGCGATCGCCGCCGCCGTCGCCCGTGCCGAGCCCGGCGACACCGTACTGGTCGCGGGCAAGGGCCACGAGCAGGGCCAGGACATCGCCGGGGTGGTCCGTCCCTTCGACGACCGCCAGGTGCTTCGCGAAGCCATTCAGAAGACCCAGGGATGAAATCCCGCATGATCCAGGGGATGAACTTGTGATCGCCCTCTCCCTCGCCGAGATCGCAGAAGTCGTCGGCGGGCAGACGCACGACATACCGGATCCGACCGTCCAGGTCACCGGCCCGGTCGTCCGGGACTCCCGCGAGGCGGGGCCGGGCAGCCTGTTCGTCGCCTTCGCCGGTGAGCGCGTGGACGGCCACGACTTCGCGGCCGCGGTCGTCGAGGCGGGAGCGGTGGCCGTGCTCGGCACCCGGCCCGTCGGCGTGCCCGCGATCGTCGTGGACGACGTGCAGGCCGCGCTCGGCGCCCTCGCGCGGCACGTCGTACGACGTCTGGGTGCCACCCTCGTCGCCCTCACCGGCTCGGCGGGCAAGACCAGCACCAAGGACCTGATCGCGCAGGTGCTCCAGCGCAAGGCGCCGACGGTCTTCACGCCCGGCTCGCTCAACAACGAGATCGGGCTGCCGCTGACCGCGCTCAGCGCCACCGAGGAGACCCGGTTCCTCGTCCTGGAGATGGGCGCCCGCGGCATCGGGCACATCTCCTACCTCACCGGTCTCACGCCCCCGAAGATCGGCCTCGTCCTGAACGTCGGCAGCGCCCACATCGGCGAGTTCGGCGGCCGCGAGCAGATCGCACAGGCCAAGGGCGAACTCGTCGAGTCCCTCCCGGAGGACGGGACGGCCGTCCTCAACGCGGACGACCCCTACGTGCGGGCCATGGCCTCCCGTACGAAGGCGAAGGTGATCTTTTTCGGAGAGTCCGACGAAGCGGACGTTCGCGCCGAGAACGTGCGACTCACGGACACCGGACAGCCCGCGTTCAGGCTTCACACACCCTCCGGTGCAAGCGATGTGACCATGCGCCTGTACGGTGAGCACCACGTGTCGAACGCGCTCGCCGCGGCCGCCGTCGCCCACGAGTTGGGCATGTCCGCAGACGAGATCGCCGTCGCGCTCTCCGATGCGGGCTCCCTCTCCCGCTGGCGGATGGAGGTCACCGAGCGCCCGGACGGCGTGACGGTCGTCAACGACGCCTACAACGCGAACCCCGAGTCCATGCGAGCCGCTCTGCGCGCGCTCGCGGCGATCGGCAAGGGGCGTCGTACGTGGGCGGTGCTCGGCAAGATGGCCGAGCTCGGGGACGAGGCTCTCGCCGAGCACGACGCGGTCGGACGGCTCGCCGTCCGGCTCAACGTCAGCAAGCTCGTCGCGGTCGGTGGCAGGGAAGCCGCCTGGCTGCAACTGGGCGCATATAACGAGGGTTCGTGGGGTGAGGAGTCGGTGCACGTGTCCGACGCACAGGCGGCGGTCGACCTGTTGCGCAGCGAGTTGCGCCCGGGGGACGTCGTACTCGTGAAGGCGTCCCGTTCGGTCGGCCTCGAGAGCGTGGCGCAGGCGCTGCTCGAGTCCGGTGCCGAGGGTGAGGTTTCCGCCCGATGATGAAGCAGATCCTGTTCGCAGGAGTCATTGGCCTCTTCCTGACCCTGGTCGGCACCCCGCTGCTGATCAAGCTGCTCGCGCGCAAGGGCTACGGTCAGTACATCCGCGACGACGGCCCGCGCGAGCACGCCAGCAAGCGCGGTACGCCGACCATGGGCGGTATCGCCTTCATCTTCGCGACGGTCGCCGCGTACTTCCTGGCCAAGATGATCACGGGCTATCTGGACCCGGAGGCCGACGCGGCGCCGACCTTCTCGGGTCTGCTGGTTCTCGGTCTGATGGTCGGCATGGGGCTGGTCGGCTTCCTCGACGACTACATCAAGATCGTCAAGCGGCGTTCGCTGGGTCTGCGGGCCAAGGCGAAGATGGCCGGCCAGCTGATCGTCGGCATCGCCTTCGCGGTGCTCTCGCTCCAGTTCGCGGACAACCGCGGCAACACCCCGGCGTCCACGAAGCTGTCGTTCATCACGGACTTCGGCTGGACGATCGGCCCCGTGCTGTTCGTGGTCTGGGCGCTGTTCATGATCCTCGCGATGTCGAACGGCGTGAACCTCACCGACGGTCTGGACGGTCTGGCCACCGGCGCCTCGGTGCTCGTCTTCGGCGCCTACACCTTCATCGGCGTCTGGCAGTTCCAGGAGTCCTGCGCCAACGCACAGACGCTGACCAACCCGGGCGCGTGTTACGAGGTGCGGGATCCCCTCGATCTCGCGGTGGTCGCCTCCGCGCTGATGGGCGCCTGCCTGGGCTTCCTGTGGTGGAACACCTCGCCGGCCAAGATCTTCATGGGTGACACCGGTTCGCTCGCGCTCGGCGGTGTGCTCGCCGGCCTCGCGATCTGCTCCCGCACCGAGCTGCTGCTCGCCATCCTCGGCGGCCTCTTCGTCCTGATCACCATGTCCGTGGTGATCCAGGTCGGCTCCTTCCGCCTCACCGGGAAGCGCGTCTTCCGGATGGCGCCACTCCAGCACCACTTCGAACTCAAGGGCTGGTCCGAAGTGCTCGTCGTGGTCCGCTTCTGGATCATTCAGGGCATTTGTGTGATCGTCGGATTGGGCCTCTTCTACGCAGGATGGGCAGCGGACAAGTGACCTCCTCGGTGTCTTCGGAGCTCAAGGGCAAGCACGTCACCGTCGCCGGGCTCGGCGTCTCCGGCCTCCCGGCGGCCAAGGTGCTGCACGGCCTCGGCGCGATCGTCACGGCCGTCAACGACGGCGCCGACGAGCGCGCGCAGGCGCAGGCCGCCGAGCTGGAGGCGCTCGGCATCACCGTGCGCCTCGGTGACGGCGACACCCTGCCCGAGGGCACCG
>NZ_DF968332.1:0-1373 GCF_001270025.1 Streptomyces azureus
TTAGACGCCATCTCATTTGGTGAGTCTGCGGTAACAGATGAGGGTGCACGCGATGCTCGTGAAGGCGAGGAAGTGGTCGGCTTTGCGTTCGTAGCGTCGGTGGAGGCGGCGGCAGCCGGCGAGCCAGGCCATGGTGCGTTCGATGGTCCAGCGGTGCCGGCCCAGCCGTTGTGAGGTCTCGATGCCTTTGCGAGCGATGCGGTGGGTGATGCCGCGTCCACGTAACCATCGCCGCAGGTGGGGATAGTCGTAGCCCTTGTCCGCGTGGAGCTTTCCCGGCTTGCGCCGCCTGCGTCCACGGCGGGAGCGGATCGGCGGAATGTCCTTGACCAAGGGGATCAGGGCTTGGCTGTCGTGCAGGTTCGCGCCCGAGATTCCGACAGAAATGGGCAGACCTGTCCGTTCGGTGATCAAGTGGATCTTCGAGCCGTACTTGCCCCGGTCCACAGGATTCGGACCTGTCAGGTCCCCCTTTTCAGGGCCCGCATGTTCACCGAGTCGATCGCGCAGCGGGACCAGTCCAACTCGCCGCGGGCACCGAGCTCGTCGAGCACCACGCGGTGGAGCTTGGCCCAAACCCGAGCCTTCGACCACTCGCTGAACCGCCGATGGGCCGTTGCCCCTGACAGCCCGAAGGACGCTGTCGGCAGTTGCTGCCACGTGCAGCCCGACGTGGCAACGAACACGATCGCCGCCAGCACCTCCCGGTCGCCATATCGACGCCGACCACCGCCCTGAGGCCGCGACGGCGCCTCCGGCACCACCCTCTGGAACAGCTCCCACAGCTCATCCGGCACCAGCCGCTCAACAATCCCCACGACTTGTCGCGCCTACGGCTTGCTTGAGCAGATGGTCTCAGTCCATGTCGCCTGGAGGTCACGGCAGACAATGGTGAGTGTGCCGTCCCAGCAGGCGATCTCGTGGCTGCAGCCGTCCCTCTGCGGCAGGATCTCGTCGAGAATCACAGTCCCGAGGTCCGTTCCTCGGTCCTCGTCGGCGGGATCGATGATGAAGCTGGACACCCCTGCGTAGCAGATCAGCAGGTCTTGGTCGTGCTTCCAGCAGTTGTGCTGGAACTCGACCTCCATCTCCTCACCGCCGGCGCCCCGGACGGCCCGAAGCGTCAGGTCCTTCACACATCGCCTGCTGCGGAAGTCGTAGTGGTCCGTGTCAGTGGCGAAAGCTCGGGCGCCTGGCGGCAGGTCACCGGAGATCGAGGGTAGGTAGCTCAGGTAGCGAGCCAGGTCCAAGACCCCTGACAGGTCGCCGACCTGAGCATCGAGATTGACGTACTGCATCGGCCTTCGCCCCCGCTCATGGCTTCCTACTGGCCGACGAATCGTCGCACATACTCGCCAAATGAGATGACGTCT
>NZ_DF968333.1:0-89109 GCF_001270025.1 Streptomyces azureus
TCAGATCCTTTCGGACCCGATTCCCTGTCAGCAGGGTTTGTCTTCGCGGCTGTTGGGCCGTTCCGACGTGTCCAACCTTAGCGCGTTCTCTCGGCGATCCCCAAATCGGAGCCGTTCGACGCCGATCAAGTCTGTCGAGTCCCAATTCGAATTGAATTCGGGCACGCCGAAATCAACCCCGTTGGGAGTGATCTTGCTGTGGTTGGGTGCCGCTGGCGCGGCGGAAGTGCTGTCGCAGAACCGTTACGGCTCCGCGGCAACCCGAAGAACTTTACTGATCGGGTAGGGGGCTGTCAAGCGTCCCCTGTCAACATCTTTTGTGCGGGCGTCAGTCCAGGTCGGTGAGGCGGCCGCCGGCGTCCGGCTGGGCGTCTTCCACCCGGCGCAGGAGGCGAGTGAGGACCTCGCCGAGCGCGGTGCGCTCGTCCGGGGACAGGTCCTGGAGCAGGTCCTCCTCGAAGACCGACGCCAGGCGCATCGCCTCCAGCCACTTCTCCCGACCTCCATGGGTGAGCTCCACGATGACGCGGACCCGGTTGGACTCGTCCCGCTCCCGGGTGACCAGTCCTTCGCCGACCATGCGGTCGATGCGGTGGGTCATGGCTGCCGGGGTCAGGCCGAGGCGCTTCGCGAGGTCACTGGGACCCAGGCGGTAGGGGGCGCCGGAGAGGACGAGGGCCTTGAGGACCTCCCACTCGGCGTTGCTGATGCCGAGGGCCGCGGTCTGACGGCCGTAGGCGACGTTCATGCGGCGGTTCAGGCGGGACAAGGCGGAGACGATCTGCTCCACCTGGGGGTCGAGGTCCTGGAACTCGCGTTGGTACGCGGCGATCTGCTCTTCGAGGGTCGGCTCGCTGGGGCCGGGGGTGTCGCCCATGGGCGCAGTATGGCACGGCCGTTCTTTGCCTTGAAGTCCTTGGGTATGTACTCTTTAGTTTCGAAGTTTAGTTTCGAAGTCTTCACTCCTAACTTGTGAGAGAGGTGAACGTGACCAGGGCGATGGGCGCAGCGATGCGCCGGATCCACATGGGCAACGCACTCAGCGCGTTCGGGCTCGGCTTCACCGTCCCCTATCTGTACGTCTACGTGGCGCAGGTGCGGGGACTGGGAGCCATGACGGCGGGTCTCGTACTCGCCGTTTTCGCTGTGGCGGCGCTGGTCGTGCTGCCGTTCGCCGGGCGGGCGATCGTCCGGCGTGGACCGTTGCCGGTGTTGCTCGCCGCCCTGGTCACCGCCGCCCTGGGTGCGCTGATTCTGGGGGTCGCGAGCAGTGCGGCTGCCGTGCTGGTGTCGGCTTCCCTGCTGGGGGCCGGGCAGGCCGTGATGCAGCCGGCGCTGGCCACGATGATCGTGGACTGCTCGTCGGCGGAGACGCGGTCGCGGGCCTTCGCCATGCAGTTCTTCCTGCAGAACCTCGGGCTCGGGGTCGGTGGCCTCATCGGCGGTCATCTGGTCGACACGACGAGCGCTGCCTCCTTCACACTGCTCTTCGCGATCGAGGCGGCGATGTTCCTGCTGCTGGTCGTGGTGATGGCGACCGTGCGGATGCCGCACGCGCCGCGGATCGAGGACGCGCCTGTGGCGTCGGGGCGGGGCAGCTGGAAGCAGTTGCTGGGGAACCGGGCCATGGTGCAGCTGTGTGTGCTGGGCTTCGTGCTGTTCTTCGCCTGCTACGGGCAGTTCGAGTCGGGGCTGAGCGCGTACGGGGTCGAGGCGGCCGGGATTTCGACGTCCGCGCTGGGGACGGCGCTGGCCGCCAACACGCTGGTGATCGTCGTCGCGCAGTTCGCCGTGTTGCGGTTCGTGGAGCGGCGCCGGCGCTCGCGGGTGATCGCCGCTGTCGGGCTGATCTGGGCCGTGGCCTGGGCTGTCGCCGGGTACGCGGGGCTCGGGCACGGGAGCCAGGAGATGGCGACCGCCGCGTTCGTCTCGACGTACGCCTTGTTCGGGCTGGGTGAGGCGATGCTTTCGCCGACGGTCGCCCCGCTGGTCGCCGATCTGGCGCCGGAGGGGATGGCCGGGCAGTACAACTCCGCGTTCGCTCTGGTCAAGCAGCTCGCGCTGGCCGTCGGGCCGGCGGTGGGCGGGCCGCTGGGGGCCTCGCTGCACGCGCCGTACATCGTGGCGTTCCTGCTGTTCTCGCTGGGGATCACCTTCCTGGCGGTGCGGCTGGGGCGGCAGCTCACGGAGGCGCAGGATCAGCCGTGGCTCGCGAAGAGCCGGGTCGTGGCGCGAGGTGGGGCGCCCGTTTCCGCGGACGTCTGATCCCCTCCGCCTCCCCGCCCCTCCAGTCCCTGCTCGCGTCTCCGCTATGTCCCCTGCGTACGCGGTAGCGCGAACTCGCACCAGACCGCCTTGCCGCCGCCCGGTGTGCGGCGGCAGCCCCAGTTCGAGGCGATCGTGGCGACGATGGCGATGCCCCGGCCCGATTCGTCGCCCGGTTCCGCGCGGCGGCGCCTGGGGAGGTGGTCGTCGCCGTCGGTGACCTCGATGATCAGGCGGCGGTCGGTGCGGCGCAGGCGCAGGCGCATCGGCGGGGTGCCGTGCTGGAGGGAGTTGGCGACCAGTTCGCTGGTGGCCAGGACACCCAGGTCGTGCAGGTCGGCGGGGAAGCGCCAGCTGGTCAGGACGCCGGAGGCGAAGGCACGCGCGCGTGGGGCCGCTTCCACGCCGCCCAGGAGTTCCAGGGCGGCGTTGCGGAAGAGCTCGCTGTCCGGGCCCGTCCGGGCCGGGTGCTGGAGGACCAGGACGGCCACGTCGTCGTCGTGGTCGGGGGTCACGCCGGCCGAGCGGACCAGGCGGTCGCAGACGACCTGGGGGGTGCCGGTGGCGCCGGCCAGGGCGCGTTCCAGAGCGGCGATGCCCTCGTCCAGGTCGGCGTCCCGGCGCTCCACCAGGCCGTCCGTGTAGAGGACGGCCGTGGAGCCGGGGCCGAGGGGGATCGAGCCCGAGGCGTGCATCCAGCCGCCGGTGCCGAGCGGCGGGCCGGTGGGTTCGTCGGCGCGCAGGACCGTGCCGTTCTCGTCGCAGACGAGGATGGGGAGGTGGCCCGCCGAGGCGTAGACCAGCTTGCCCTCGTTCGGGTCGTGGACCGCGTACGCGCACGTGGCGATCTGGTTGGCGTCGATCTCGGCCGCCAGGCCGTCGAGGAGCTGGAGGACCTCGTGCGGGGGCAGGTCGAGGCGGGCGTAGGCGCGGACCGCCGTGCGGAGCTGGCCCATGACCGCCGCCGCGCGGACGCCGCGGCCCATGACGTCGCCGATGACGAGGGCTGTGCGGCCGCCGCCCAGGGTGATGACGTCGTACCAGTCGCCGCCGACCGCGGCCTCCGTGCCGCCGGGGTGGTACGTGGCGGCGACGCGCAGGTCGTCGGGTTCTTCGAGTTCCTGGGGGAGCAGTGATCTCTGGAGGGTCACCGCCGTTTCGCGCTGGCGGCGTTCGCTGGCGCGCAGGCGTTCGGCGGCTTCGGCGTGGTCGGTGACGTCCGTGGCGAAGACCAGGACTCCGCGGCCGTCGCTGCCGCCCTTGCCGTCGCCCTGGGCGACCGGGGTGCAGGTGAAGGTGTAGGAGCGGCCGTCGGGGGCCTTGCGGGACTTGACCGTGCGGGGCTTGCCGCTGCGCTGGACCTGGTCCAGGAGGGGGAACAGGCCGAGGGCGTCCAGTTCGGGGAGGGCCTCGCGGGCGCGTTCGCCCAGAGGGCGTACGCCGAAGGCGGTCGTGTAGGCGTCGTTGACGTAGGCGATGCGGTGGTCGGGGCCGTGGACCAGGGCGACGAGGGACGGGACGCGGTCGAGGACCTCGCGCACGCGCAGTTCGTCGACGGCGGGTACGGACGGCGGCTCGTCAGTCAGTTGTTCGGCACGGGCGGCGGGTACGGAACCTTCCCCCCGCCGGTCCGGGGAGGTCGTCTGCTCGGTCCGCGCTGCGGCGCGGCGCTGCGTTCCGGGGAGCCGGGCGCTCCAGCGCGTGAAGTTCACGAATCCTTGCCTCGCGTAGTCGTCGGCAGCCGGCACCGGAACCGGCCGGGGCCCCGGGGGCCCGCGCCGGGGCGTGTGGGGGCACGCCCGCGGTGGTGGACCAGTCTGGCAGTGAGCGGACCGGACCGGCATCCGTCAGACGCCGGGCCGGCCGGTGGAGTTCCTGGGTCCGGTCAGGACGACCCCTTCGGGTTGTGCGGGGGGTCTTGGGAAGGCTTTCCCCCGGCCGCGAGTTCGAACTCCGCCCGGGGGTGTTCGAGTGAACCCAGGGAGACGATCTCGCGTTTGAACAGGCCGGCCAGGGTCCATTCGGCGAGCACGCGCGCCTTGCGGTTGAAGGTGGGCACGCGGCTGAGGTGGTAGGCGCGGTGCATGAACCAGGCGGGGTAGCCCTTGAGCTTGCGTCCGTAGACGTGCGCGACGCCCTTGTGCAGGCCGAGGGAGGCGACCGAGCCGGCGTACTTGTGGGTGTACGTGGTGAGGGGTTCGCCGCGCAGGGCGTGCACGATGTTGTCGCCGAGGACCCTGGCCTGGCGGACGGCGTGCTGGGCGTTGGGGGCGCACTCGCGGCCGGGTTCACCGGCCGTGACGTCGGGGACGGCCGCGGCGTCTCCCGCTGCCCACGCGTGCGTGGTGCCCTCGATCGTCAGCTCGGCCGTGCACCTGAGCCGTCCGCGGTCGTTGCGGGGCAGGTCGGTGGCGGCGAGCACCGGGTGGGGTTTGACGCCGGCCGTCCAGACGACCGTACGGGTGGGGAAGCGGGCGCCGTCGCTGAGGACGGCGACCCGGTCCGCGCAGGACTCCAGGCGGGTCTGGAGGCGTACGTCGATGTTGCGGCGGCGCAGTTCGGTGACGGTGTAGCGGCCCATCTCCTCGCCGACCTCGGGCAGGATGCGGTCCGAGGCCTCGACGAGGATCCACTTCATGTCCTCGGGCCGGATGTTGTGGTAGTAGCGCGCGGCGTAGCGGGCCATGTCCTCCAGCTCGCCGAGCGCCTCCACGCCGGCGAAGCCGCCGCCGACGAAGACGAAGGTGAGGGCGGCGTCGCGGATCGCGGGATCGCGGGTGGAGGAGGCGATGTCCATCTGCTCGATGACGTGGTTGCGCAGACCGATCGCCTCTTCGACGGTCTTGAAGCCGATGCCGTGGTCGGCGAGGCCGGGGACCGGCAGGGTGCGCGAGACGGAGCCGGGGGCGAGGACGAGTTCGTCGTACGTCAGCTGTTGCCCGCCCGTGCCCTCCTCCTCGGTGGCGAGGGTGGTGATGGTGGCGGTGCGCTTCGCGTGGTCGATGGCGGTGGCCTCGCCGATGACGACGCGGCACCGGTCGAGGACGCGGCGCAGCGGTACGACGACATGGCGGGGGGAGATGGCGCCCGCGGCGGCCTCGGGAAGGAACGGCTGGTACGTCATGTACGGGTCCGGGGTGACGACCGTGATCTCCACCTCGCCCCGCTCCAGTTCCCGTTTCAGTCTGCGCTGGAGGCGCAGGGCCGTGTACATCCCGACGTAGCCACCACCGACAACGAGAATGCGCGCACGTTCCATCACCATCCCATGACGCACCCACCGCTTGCGTTTGTCCACAGCCTCGACGAATTGTGTGACCGGAGCGGGAGAGCGCGCGGAGTTGGCCGGAAAGGCGAGCTTCGACGAGTATGCGCAGGTCAGCAGGGGTGGTGCGGGGAGCGGTCGGGGGCACATTCGGGACGTATGCGGCCCGTACTCCGATCGGTGGGCGCTCCGTGCGGAACCTGCCCCTTCTGAATTGACTCTCTCTCAACTATGTTCGTGTGTCGACGGGGTGTAGGGGGATGCGCTCACCGGGTCCGCGACGGGCGGGCCCGCGGACCATGGGCCTGTTCCTCCGTCCCGGCATCAAATGGCGGGGAGTGTCTCCGGGGGGAGACGTCATTACCGGGGGAATGCATATGCATGTTCAGGACTCTCATTGGTCGTCCGCGTCCGCTGTCGCGGCGGGTGGCGTGACGATGAGCGCGACTGCGGGCAACGGACGCGGGAACGGATCGCGGACGACGCCGTTGCGCGTGGACGCACAGCGCAATCTGGAGCACGTGCTGCGGGCGGCGCGCGAAGTGTTCGGCGAGCTGGGCTACGGCGCGCCGATGGAGGACGTGGCGCGACGCGCGCGGGTCGGCGTGGGCACGGTGTACCGGCGGTTCCCGAGCAAGGACGTGCTGGTGCGGCGGATAGCCGAGGAGGAGACCTCCCGGCTGACCGACCAGGCCCGTGCGGCGCTCGGGCAGGAGGACGAGCCGTGGTCGGCGCTGTCGCGCTTCCTGCGGACTTCGGTGGCCTCCGGCGCCGGGCGGCTGCTGCCGCCGCAGGTGCTGCGGGTCTCGGTCGAGGAGGAACGGGCCGGTCAGGCGCGGGTGCCGCAGCAGCGGACGCAGCCGGGCTCGGCGGAGCTGCGGCTCGTGCCGGAGGAGCCGGTGGCGGTCGCCTCGGTGCCGGCATCGGCGGTCACGGCGGAGGACGACGCCGGGGCGTCGGCGCTGCTCGAGGTCGTCGGTCAGCTCGTGGAGCGGGCGCGTGCGGCGGGTGAGCTGCGGGCGGACGTGTCGGTGTCGGACGTGCTGCTGGTGATCGCGACGGCCGCGCCCTCGCTGCCGGACGCGGCACAGCAGGCGGCCGCGTCGGCCCGGCTGCTGGACATCCTGCTGGAGGGGCTGCGGTCGCGGCCGGCGTGAGGCCGGACCGGCTGCTGGAACGGGCGGAGTCATCGGCCGGGCTGGTCGGCCGCACCAGTCGGCTTCGCCAGTCGATCGGGTCCGGTCGCCTTCCCAGGCCGAGGTGACGGGGGATCATTCCCCGAATGAGTGACGGCTAGTACCGGGGTGCGGCAAATCCCCACGGATGAGTGATGGTCCAGACTCCGGGGGTCTGACCAAAAGCCAATATGGCACTCTGACCCGGTGGTCTGGACGTGTTGGCCGGCTGGTGGGGGCTTTCCGCGATGGGCGTTGACGGGCGGGACGAGTCGAGCGGTGACGGGGACGCCACAGCCGGCGGCCCGGTCCTGCCGCAGGTGCCGAGCCAGGGCGGACGAGGGAGGGTCCCACCGGGCGGGCATTCCGCAGACGGCTCGGTCCCGCCGCAGCGCGCATGGCATGAGGACAGCGACCTGCCGCCGCTGCGCGAGCTGCCGCCCTCCGACGCCGATCTCATCGACCGGATGCGCTCGGGCGACGACACGGCGTACGAGGAGCTGTACCGGCGCCACGCGCAGGCGGTGCGCCGGTACGCCCGGACCTGCTGCTGTGACGCCTACACCGCGGACGACCTGACCGCCGAGGTCTTCGCCCGCATGCTCCAGGCAGTACGCGGCGGCTCCGGCCCCGAGCACGCCGTACGCGCGTACCTGCTCACCTCCGTCCGGCGGGCCGCCGCCTCGTGGACGCGGTCGGCGCGGCGGGAGCAGCTCGTCGACGACTTCGCGGTGTTCGCCGCCCAGTCCGCACGCGGCTCCGACGTGTCCGACGACGGCACGCTGGAACTGGGCGCCGACGTACGGGCGATGCACGAGGCCGAGCGGTCCCTGGCCATGCGGGCCTTCCGGTCACTGCCGGAGCGGTGGCAGGCCGTGCTGTGGCACACCGAGGTCGAGGACGAGTCGCCCAGCGAGGTCGCCACGCTCTTCGGACTCGACGCCAACGGCACGCGGGTGCTCGCCAGCCGGGCCCGCGAGGGCCTCAAGCAGGCCTACCTCCAGGCCCACGTCAGCGCCGCCCTCACCGACGACGAGGAGTGCGCGCGCTACGCCGACCAGCTCGGGACGTATGCCCGCGGCCGGCTGCGCACGCGCGCCGAGCGGGGGCTGCGCAAGCACCTGGAGGAATGCGCGAAGTGCCGGCTGGCCGCGACGCAGATCAAGGAGGTCGCCGGCGGTATCCCCGCCGTCGTGCCGGTCGCGGTCATCGGCTGGTTCAGTGCCGCCGGGTACGCCAAGGCGGCCGGGCTCATCGCCGGAGGCGCGGGAGCGGGGGCGGCCGGAGCCGCGGGTGCGGCCTCGGCGGCGGGCGGGGGGTCGTCGGCGGGCGGGGGCTCGTCGGACGGGTCGGCGGCGGGCGCCGGTTCGGCCGGTGGGACTGCGGGGAGCGGCTCGTCCGGTGGGGCCGGAGGTGGTGCGGCCTCCGAGGGGGTGGGCGCGCCGGTGAAGGCCGGTATCGCGGCCGGTGTGGTCGCCGTGGGCGTCGTGGCCGCGGTGGTGCTTGCGCTGGCCGGCGACGAGAAGCCGAAGGACGAGGCGAGGTCGACTCCCACCCCGTCGTCGCCGGTGGTCCGGCCCGCCGAGCCCACGCCCTCTCCCTCGCAGCGGGAGCCCGGACCGCGGCCACCGGGGATCGTGCCCGCGGGCGCCGAGCAGCCCGCGCCGACACCGGCGCCCAGGACCAGCACGTCGTCCACACCCTCCCCGGCCCCGACACCGACGCCCACCCCGCCGCCCGCGTCCCCGAGGCCGGCACCACCCCCGGCACCCACGCCCACACCACCACCGCCACCGCCACCGACCGAGGAGCCGCCCGCCCCGGCCGTCTACCAGTGGAGCGAACTGTCGTACGACATCAGCGGCGACGGCACCGAGCCCGAGATGCGGATCGGCGCGAGCAGCTGGGTCTGGCAGCGCTACGGCCTGTCGGCCGGCGACCAGCGGTACACGCACGGCGTCACCGTGCACGGCCGCTCCTCCGTCACCATCGACCTCAATCGCTCCTGCTCCTCGTACGAGGCGCTCGTCGGGGTGGACGACCTGACGCTGAGGCTCGGCAAGGTGTACTTCTCCGTCTACGCCGACGGGGTGAGGCTGTGGCGGTCCGGGCCGGTGGAGGGCGGTGACCCGGCGGTTCCCGTCCAGGTGAACCTCACCGGCCGCAGCACCGTACGGCTGGCGGTGGAACCGCACAGCGCCCTCGACAACCTGGCCCTGGCGGACTGGGCCGAGTCCAAGTTCACCTGCGGTTAGCGGCTTTCGACGCGGTGGCGTACGAGGTCCGAGCCTGGTCCAGCTCGCGCAGGACGTCGTCCGCGGTGAGCGCCGCGCCCCGGGCGCGCTCCGAGTCGCACCGGGCAGGACCCAGGGCGGCGTCGGCGGCTGCCCCGATCCGCTCCGCCTGGGCGTGCTCCGGCATGGGGCGGGGACGGCCGGCCCACCAGCGGTCCCCGGCACCGAGCAGCCGGGTCGCGCGCGGGAGGTCGCCGAGGTCGCAGAGCAGTCCTGCCGCGCTGTCCACGACCGTGGCCCGGATCGTGTCGGAACACCGCTTGTCCACGGCCTCGCGCAGGGCTCCGGTCAGCTTGGCCAGGGCGGGCTCCGGGCCGGACTCGCTCGCCGTGATCATGGCGTCGAGCAGATCCAGCATCACTGTGAACTGAGGCGGCGGTGTGCCGCGCGCGGCGTCCGCGCGCGCCGCCTCGCAGAGCTCGCGCGCCCGGGCGGTGTGCCCTTCCTCGGACGCCATCTGGGCCCGCAGCACCAGGACGAACGCCTTGGCGTCCGCCACGCCGTACCGGTCGGCGGCGGCGCTCGCCTCGTCCAGCGCCGCCAGCGCGGCCGGGCGGTCCCCCGCGCGGTAGGCGATCTCGGCGAGCCGGGCGATGAGGAACGGCGACTCGGCGTACGCGCCCACCTCGTAGGCGAGGCGTAGCGCCTCCTCGTACTCCCCCTTGGCCTCCTCGAAGCGGCTGCGTGCCATGGCGGCTTCTCCGGCCGCGCTGCACACCTGGGCCCGCAGCCAGCGATCACCGGCGCGGCGGCTGAGAACCCGCAGCTCCGCGAGGTCGTCGTCGACGCCGTCCAGGTCGCCGGGTGCGTCGACGACCATGTGCGTTCGGGACATCAGAGCGACGGCGACCTCCCAAGGCCCGCCGTGAGCACGGCAGTTGGCGACAGCGGAGTTCAAGGTGGCCCGGACGGCTCCCGGGTCGGCCACGAAGGAGGAGAGCATCGGCCAGACGAGACCCGGGGCCCGGGCCGCCTGTGGTCCGCCCTGCGCGAAGAACGCCCAGACCCGCTCCACGTACTGCCGCCGCTCTCTCACGAACGCCTGCACGGGCCCGGCTTCGACCATGAAGAGCAGATGCAGCATGCGCAGATCCATCCGCAGGGCGTGCAGCGGATGCCTCGCCTCCCCGTCCGGCGCGGAGAGGAAGTGGTCGACGGGATCGGACGGGCCGGGTTCACCGCCCGACGGCACACACCCGCCGGCATCCGTCTCCACGCCGAGCCGCAGGATCCGGTCGAGCCACTCCATGCCCTCGTGCCGGTAGTTGCGCAGCCACCAGAACCAGCCCATGGCCAGGACCAGAGCGCCCGCCTCCTGCTCGTCCCCGGCCGTGAGGGCCCGGTCGAGGGCCGCGCGGATGTTGTCGAGCTCGGTCTCCAGGCGGGTGATCCACGGCAGTTGCACGGCGGAGCGGAGCAGCGGATCGGCCTGCTCGACGAGCGCGCGCACCCACGTACGGTGCCGGCGCTCGGCCGCGTCACGCAGCGACGGAACCTCGGCGGCGCGCTCGACGGCGTACTCGTGGATGGTCTCCAGCATCCGGTACCGCATGCCGACGGAGCCGTCCGGGCGGTCTGAGCCGTTCGGGTCGCCTGAACCGTTCGGGTCGCCTGAACCGTTCGTATCGTTTGAACCGTTCGTATCGTCTGTCCCGGAGGGTGCCGCCACGACGAGGGACTTGTCGACGAGCGCTCCGAGCAACTCGGCGGCGGGCCCGGTGCACACGGCCTCCGCCGCCGCGATGTCCCAGCCGCCCGCGAACACGGACACCTCGCACAGCACCGTCCGCTCGGCCTCGTCGAGCAGGTCCCACGACCAGTCGACGACGGCTCGCAGGGTCTGCTGGCGCGGCAGGACCGTACGGCTCCCGGAGGTGAGGAGGCGGAAACGGTCGTCGAGCCGGTCGGCGATCTGCCGAGGCGTGAGCAGCCGGAGCCGGGCCGCGGCCAGCTCGATGGCGAGCGGCAGTCCGTCCAGGCGGCGGCAGATCTCCGCCACCGCCTGGACGTCACGGAGCACGGCGTCCGCGTCGGGACGGACGGCGGCGGCACGCTCCGCGAACAGCCGGCGGGCGTGGTCCGGCGGCAGGGGCTCGACCGGACGCACCAGTTCACCGGGCACGCCCAGGGGTTCGCGGCTGGTGGCGAGGATCGTCAGCCCCGGACAGCGGGTCAGCAGGGTCTCGGCGAGGTGGGCTGTGGCGCCGATGACATGCTCGCAGTTGTCAAGGATCAGCAGTTGGCTGCGCGGGGCGCAGTACTCCACGAGCAGGGCGACGGGGTCGTCCTGCACGGCCGTCAGCTCGCTGGTCATCAGCACGGTCTCGCGCAGACCGAGCGCGCTGACCACCGCTCCCGGCACCGCCTCCGGCCGGTCGAGCGGGGCGAGCTCGGCCAGCCACGCCTGCGGGAGCCCGGCGGCGGCTTCCTCGGCGAGACGGGTCTTGCCGGAGCCGCCCGGTCCGGTGAGGGTGACGAGTCGGGCCCTGTGCACGTCGGAACGGATGGCGTCGATCTCGGGTTCCCGGCCGACGAAGGAGGTCAGACGGGGACGGATGTTCCCGGTGCGCTCGGGCGGAGCGGGCGTGGGTTTCTCGCTCCTCGCGGCCGACGCGAGCAGGTCGGCGTGGAGGGCGCGCAGGTGCGGGCCGGGGTCGGTGCCGAGGCCCTCCGCGAGGGCGCGGCGGGCGGACTCGTACGCGGCGAGGGCGTCGGCTTCGCGGCCGGCGTCGCGCAGGGCGCGGATGAGGAGGGCGTGCAGCGGTTCGTCGTACGGGTGCACGGCGGTCAGTTCCCGCAGTTCCGGTACGACGTCCGGCGCGCGGCCGAGCCGCAGGCGGGCCTCGGCTCGGGCCCGGGTCGCCTCCAGGCGCATGGCCTCCGGGCGGGTGGCGGCGGTGCGGTCGGGGAGGTCGGCGAGGGCGGGGCCGCGCCAGAGGGCGAGGGCGTCGTCGAGCTGCCGTTCCGCCAGGGCGGGGTCGTCGGCGGCGAGCGCTTCGGTGCCTTGCTGGACGAGCCGTTCGAAGACGAAGAGGTCGATGTCGTCGGGCGTGGCCGTGAGGCGGTAGCCGCCGGTGTCCGAGGTCACGGCGTCCTTGCCGAGTGCGCGGCGGAGGCGGCCGATGAGGGCCTGGAGCGCGGCGTGGGCGTCCTGGGGCGGGTCGTCCGTCCACACCTCGTCGATCAGGGTCTGGGGTGGGGTGATGTGGGAGGGGCGTAGGGCGAGGGCGGTGAGCAGGGCGCGGAGGCGGGGGCCGCCGGCGGGTACGGCTGTGCCGTGCTCGTCTTCCGCCGTGGTGACGCCCAGGATTCTGTACCGCACCGGGTCATTGTCGCTGGGGTGGGTGTGAGGGGCGTGGGGTTTTTCGGGGCGGGTGTTCCTGTCGCGGGAGTTGCACGATCCGGCGTTTCCAGGAACTCCGCGTTGTCGCTCGGGCCGGGTGGGTTCCGCAACCCGGCGGAGCGGGGTGCCGCTGCGCCCACCCGTGCCGCCCCAGCGGCAGGACTGCCCGCAGCCAGGCGCGCGGCGGCGTTCGCTACACCCGCCGCACCCCGGCCCCCGCCCCCAGGGCCCCCCGCTGCGGCGCGATGCCTGCCGGTACGGCGCGCTGGCGGGCCGGGGTGCCCGTCCAGCAGGTGCCGCGACGGGAGAGCAGGCGGCGGAGCCACAGTTCCAGGGAGACGAGGTCGGCGAGGCCGTCCAGGGGGAGGGGTTCGCCGGCCGCCGCGGAGCGCAGGGCCTTGCGGACCACCCGGGCCTCGACCAGGCCCGCCTCCGCCAGCAGCGGCGTGTCGAACAGGGCGACCAGGGAGTCCGCCGCCACCCTCAGCCCCGTACGGGCCGCGGCCGCCGCCGTCGCCTGGGTCGGGGCGCCCCACCCGGGTGGCAGGTCCCGGACCCCGGCCCCTTCCAGCACCGTACGGAGGATCGCCGCCCGCGCCCCCGGCCGTACCCGCAACGCCTCGGGCAGCGCCCGGGCCGCGCGCACGACCTGGTTGTCGAGGAACGGCGCGTGCAGCCGCTGGAAACGGATCTCCGCGGCCTGCTCCAGCACCCGCAGGTCCGCCGCATGCCGCGCCAGCACCGCACGCGCACGGAAGTCACCCGGCCGCTGCCCCGGCCCCACCAGCTCCGACCGGTGCGTCGCCGCCTGAAGACGAACCGATACTTCAGCGAGCGCCTCACCGGTCAGCCAGCGCGCCGCCGGCCCGGGTCTGCCCCAGGTCAGCGCGGCGATCGAGGCCTCCACCGCACCCCCGGGCGCGTCCGGACCGTCGTCCGCGCGGTGGTCGAGGAGGCGCTCGGCCAGCGATTCCAGCCCTGCCCTGTACGGCGTACGGGACAGCCGTCGCGCCGCCGCGTACACGCGCGCGGGGACCAGTACCGAGCCGTCCGTCCTGGCCAGCGCGGCGACGGGGCGCACCAGGTGGCGCCGCTTGCGGTCCATCAGCAGGTCGGCCAGGCGCGCGGGATGGGCGTCCAGAACCTGCCGCGCACCGTAGCCCGTGAAGTGGTCCGCGCTGCCGGCCGCCAGCCGCGCCCGGTGCCGGGCCGCCGTCACCAGGGACGCGCCCGGCTCGTCCGTCAGCGGGCCCTCCAGGTCGGCGTACGGAAGGGTCTCCTCGCCACCGGCCACGACGACATGGTGCAGACGCGGGTTCGCGGCCAGCGCGCCCGCCCGCTCCAGCTCGGCCTCCCGCCCTGCGACGGCCAGGTCGTTGAAGGTGACCGCCAGCAGCCGCTCCCCCGCGCCCGTGCCGTGCCCCAGCACCGTGCCCGGCATCCCGGGCAGCCCCGCGGCCAGCAGCGCCAGCGTCCCCGAGGCCGGCCCGCCGGACAGGTCCGCCCCGATCCCCGGCACCGGCATCCCGCGCGCGGCACGCCGCTCGGCAGGCCCCATGCCGGGCACCGGCCCTGGGTCGATGTCCGCCCCGGGGACGTGCCGCGGCGCGGACAGCCGGGTCCGTACGGCCTCCACGAGGGCGTCGCGCACGGCGTCGACCGCGCTGTCGGGATCGGCCGAGGGCGCCGCCACCGCCAGCGAGGCGACCGGTTCGTACCCGGCGATCTCCCGCGCCCCGGCGCGAAGGATCAGCGCATGCCCCGGCGGAATGCGCTTCACGCCGTCGTACGGCGTGGAGTCGTGAAGCGCTGCGGGTACGTCAGGGGCGGCCAGCAGCGCGGCGAGGTGCCCGAAGTCGAGGTTGGCCTCGATGAGGTCGGCCAGCGGCAGCGCGGCCGTCGCATACGCCGTGCCGCCGGACCAGGGGGTGTAGAACACCGGCCGCGCGCCCGCGAGGTCGCCGCAGACGGTGATGCGCCGGCCGACCTGCACGATCGCGGTGTAGCTCCCCGGCCAGGCGGTCAGATGCCGAAGTGCCCCGCCGCGCGCGGCGAACAGCGCGACGCGCAGCTGCTCGTCGGTGGCGCCGCAGATGCCGAGGACGGCGATGCGCGTCCGGTCGTCGGCCTTCACCACCCGCACCTCGTCGGGGCGCCAGTCACCGACCGCCCACAGCGGATCGGGGTCGCCCCACAGGAGTTGGGAGCCCACCGGATGCAGGGTCTCGCCGTCGGGTCCCGTGGCCCCCGCCGAGCCGGCAGCGACGGCTCCCGCGGCGGTGCTGCTCCATCCCACCAACCACCGCATCGCCGCCTCCACAGGCTGTGGACAACCAGTGCACCGTACGAACCGGTTCACCATGCTGCCATGAAGGAAGCGTTCCAGAGTGTGCCCGCGCCGCTTGCGCTCCGCCGAACGCGCCCCGGCGGAGCCACCCACACCGCCCGGAACACCCCCGAACGCCCCCAACTCCCCCATGCCGTAAGAAGAGACGGGCGGAGAAGACGGCAGCGAAGACGGCGGTGAAGACGGAAAGGGAGGGCGGCGGCGCAAGCGGCTGGAACAGGAGGGACGGCCAGGAGGCAAGGCACGTCAGCGACACGTCACCAGTACGACTGCGGCGCGAATGCGCCCCTGATACGCGCCCCGAATACGCCCGACGCGCCCTCAAGTACCGTGGTCGGAGGCCTGACACCCCACCACCGACGGGGATGGTTTTCAGCCAAATCCCTGTCACGCAGGCAGCGTCGAACACTCTCCGTACAGGCTCTGCGTACCACCGGGCGGTCGCGCGGCCCGGGAGACGGAGCACGCCTCCCGGACCGTTCCGCCGCCCGCGGGGATGGAGGCGGCGGTGTCCCCCAGCCCACTGGATCCAGTACAGCGGGCCGACCCACGCGACGACCATGGAAGCGCTCCCGCGATGGCCGGAGAAGAGCGCACGGACAGGCGCACGGCCACACAGTGGGAGCACGCCGCAACAGCCTGTATCTGAACCGTACTTCAGTACGGACCACAATCCCGCCAACCGGAACAATGCCCCTTAACGCTTGGGATGCGGCGAACTACGCTGGGTTTAGGAATGCCGCGTGGTTATGCCAACGTCGGCAGCCGTCTGTGTCGAGGGGTGGCTCATGTCCAGGGAGCAACGCGGGCCGAACGAAAAACTCGGCGCCGTTCTCGCCCTCGCGGGAATCAGCAACGCAGGCCTCGCGCGGCGCGTCAACGATCTTGGCGCTCAGCGAGGACTGACGCTTCGCTATGACAAAACGTCGGTGGCGCGGTGGGTGTCGAAGGGCATGGTGCCGCAGGGTGCGGCGCCGCACCTCATCGCCGCCGCCATCGGCCAGAAGCTCGGCCGCCCGGTGCCGCTCCACGAGATCGGCCTGGCGGACGCGGACCCCGCGCCCGAAGTCGGCCTCGCCTTCCCGCGGGACGTCGGACAGGCGGTGAAGACCGCGACGGAGCTGTACCGCCTCGACCTCGCGGGCCGCCGCGCCGGGGGCGGCATCTGGCAGTCGCTGGCCGGATCGTTCGCGGTGAGCGCGTACGCGACGCCCGCCTCACGATGGCTGATAACCCCGGCCGACAGTTCGGTAGCGCGTGACGTGGGCCCCGGCGAGGACTCAGGCGCACCGCTCAAAGTCGGCCACAGTGATGTGCAGAAGCTGCGGGAGGCCGCCGAGGACGCGCGGCGCTGGGACTCCAAGTACGGCGGCGGCGACTGGCGTTCGTCGATGGTCCCCGAGTGCTTAAGGGTGGAGGCGGCTCCCCTGCTGCTCGGCTCCTACTCCGACGAGGTCGGCCGGGCCCTCTTCGGCGCCTCCGCCGAACTCACCCGGCTCGCGGGCTGGATGGCCTTCGACACGGGCCAGCAGGAAGCCGCCCAGCGCTACTACATCCAGGCCCTGCGCCTGGCCCGGGCGGCGGCGGACGTCCCCCTCGGGGGCTACGTCCTGGCGTCCATGTCCCTCCAGGCCACCTACCGTGGCTTCGGCGACGAGGGCGTGGACCTCGCCCAGGCCGCTCTGGAACGCAACCGCGGCCTTGCCACGGCCCGCACGATGAGCTTCTTCCGCCTCGTCGAGGCCCGGGCACACGCGCGTGCGGGTGACGCCCAGGCGGCCGGCGGCGCCCTGAAGGCCGCCGAGAGCTGGCTGGAGCGCGCCCGCCCCGGCGACAACGACCCGAGCTGGCTCGGCTTCTACTCCTACGACCGCTTCGCCGCCGACGCGGCCGAGTGCTACCGCGACCTGAAGGCCCCACGCCAGGTCCGACGCTTCACGGAACAGGCCCTCTCGAAGCCGACCGAGGAGTTCGTCCGCTCGCACGGCCTGCGCCTGGTCGTCTCGGCTGTCGCCGAACTGGAGTCGGGAAACCTGGACGCGGCGTGCGAACAGGGCGTACGAGCGGTCGAGGTCGCCGGGCGCATCTCCTCGGCCCGCACCACCGAATACGTGAAGGACCTCCTGCACCGGCTGGAGCCGTACGGCGACGAACCACGCGTGGTCGAGCTGCGGGAGCGCGCCCGGCCGCTGCTGATGGCTCCGGCATAGGCGGACAGGCATGCTGCCGTCCCCGCGTTTGAAGGCATTGTCAGTGGCGCAGTGCACTATCGAAGCGGGAGGTGGTGCAGGTGGCGCGGGTGCCGGAGATCGCGTACGACTGTGACGTGCTGGTGATCGGCGGGGGGATCGTCGGTCTGTCGACGGCGTACGCCATCACACGCGCCGCACCGGGCACACGCGTCACGGTCCTGGAGAAGGAACCGGGCCCGGCCCGGCACCAGACCGGCCGCAACAGCGGCGTCATCCACAGCGGCATCTACTACCGCCCCGGCTCCCTCAAGGCGCGCTATGCGGTGCGGGGCGCGGCGGAGATGGTCAAGTTCTGCGCCGAGTACGGCATCCCGCACGCCGTCACCGGCAAGCTGATCGTCGCGACCGACCGCTCCGAGCTGCCCCGACTGCACGCCCTCGTGCAGCGCGGCCGGGAGAACGGGATACCGGTCCGTGAACTGGGCGCGTCCCAGATCGCGGAGTACGAGCCGGAGGTCCGGGGCCTCGCCGCCATACACGTCGGTACGACCGGCATCTGCGACTTCGTCGCGGTCGCCCGCCAGCTGGCCCACGGCTCCGGCGCGGAGATCCGCTACGGCACGAGGGTCGTCCGCGTCGACCGCCGCCCCGAGCGGGGAGTCGCCGTGCTCACGGCCGCCGGGGACGTCGTACGCGGACGTGTGCTGGTGAACTGCGCGGGCCTGTACAGCGACGAGGTCGCCCGGCTGACCGGAGACGACCCGGACGTCCGGATCGTGCCCTTCCGGGGCGAGTACTACGAGCTGGCCCGACCGGAGCTGGTGCGGGGCCTGGTGTATCCGGTCCCCGACCCGGCGTTTCCGTTCCTCGGGGTGCATCTCACGCGCGGGATCGACGGGGGCGTCCACATCGGGCCCAACGCGGTGCCCGCGCTGGCCCGCGAGGGGTACGGGTGGGGGACGGTGCGTGTGCGGGAGCTGGGGTCGACGCTGGCCTGGCCGGGCTCCTGGCGGATCGCCCGGCGGCACTGGCGGTACGGGGCGGGGGAGCTGCGGCGGTCGGTGTCCAAAGGGGCGTTCACGGAGGCCGTGCGGAGGTTGTTGCCCGGGGTGTCCGAGGACGACCTGGTGCCGACGGCGGCGGGGGTGCGGGCACAGGCCGTGCTGCGCGACGGCACGCTGGTGGACGACTTCCTGATCCGCGAGGGCCCTCGCACGGTGCATGTGCTGAACGCGCCGTCTCCTGCGGCTACTGCGTCCTTGCCGATCGGCAGGGAGGTGGCTCGCAGGGCGCTGAGCGCGCTGTGACGGGCCGGTCGCTGGGGTTTCGAGGTGCTCGGCGTCGTTGCTGGGGCCGGGTGGGTCCGCAAGCCGGCGGAGCGGGGTGCCGCTTCTTCGGGACGGGCGCCGCCCCAGCGGCACGACTGCCCGCAGCGGCGGCCGGCGGCGGCTGAGCGAGACGCGCCCGCACCCGCGCACGCTCGGAAGGGGACGTGTCGGGGGGTGTCCGCCCGCAGCGGTTGGCGCGTCAACGGGTAATCAGTTGGTTCGCAAGCCCGTCGCGCCGTTCCGAGGACGGCCCCCCCGGTGCGGCCCCGGCCCACCCTCGCCGCGAAGGCGCAAGCGGCGCACCCCACCGCACCCGCGCAGGCCGCCGCAGGCATCCGTGCCCCCGCCCGACCCACCACCCGGCGAACAGGCGACGGCCGTAAAATCGGCCTCACTGTGTCTGACTCCGTGAACACCCCCGAAACCCCCCAGCCCGAAACCCCCGGCGCCTCCATCCGGCGCAGCCGGGCCAAGGGTGAGCCGCGCTTTCCCGATGGGCCGAAGGCCGATCCCGCCGGGTCGCACTTCGAGCGGCGGATCCGGAGTTTCCAGCCGCGGCGGAGCCGGGTCACAGCCGGCCAGGCGGACGCGCTTCAGCGGCTGTGGCCCAAGTGGGGCCTCGACATCGACGGCAGCCGGACCCTCGACCTCGCCGACCTGTTCGGCAACGACAACCCCGTCGTGCTGGAGATCGGCTTCGGCATGGGCGAGGCCACCGCCCAGATGGCCGCAGCCGACCCCACCACCAACATCCTCGCCGTCGACGTCCACACCCCCGGCCAGGGCAACCTGCTCAATCTCGCGGACCGGAACGGCCTGTCCAACATCCGGGTCGGCAACGGCGACGCGATCATCCTCCTCCGCGAGATGCTCACCCCGGACTCCCTCGACGGCCTGCGCGTCTACTTCCCCGACCCGTGGCCCAAGAAGCGGCACCACAAGCGCAGGCTCATCCAGCCGGACTTCCTGGCCCTCGCCGCGAGCCGCCTCAGGCCCGGCGCGATCGTGCACTGCGCCACCGACTGGGAACCGTACGCCGAACACATGCTCGACGTACTCACGGCACACCCCGACTTCGAGAACACGCAGGCGGACGGCGGTTTCGCGCCCCGTCCCGACTTCCGTCCCCTGACCCGTTTCGAGGGCCAGGGACTGGACAAGGGACATGTCGTGAACGACCTCCTCTTCCGCCGCGTACAGCACGTGAACCAACCCCCCGCCGGCGCCTGACCGCACCCGCACCGCACCCGTACCCGCGTCCCTCCCGCCTGCGGACAGCGCCCATCCGTCGTTAGGGTCAATGCCGTGGCCACCTGCCCCCCACACCCCTATCCCCGTGGTCCCGTCGACGGCGCACCCGCCGCCGGCCCCCTGCGGCACGCCCACTGGTGGCAACGCGCCTGGGTGCGCTACGGGGCGCTGACCACGCTCCTCGCGATATCCGGCCTCGTCATCCTCGCCCTGGTCCGCGAGGAGACCGGCACGGAAGGGTTCCTGGTCGGGCTGGGACTGGCCACGCTCCCGGTGCCCCTTCTCATAGCCGCGTTCCGCTGGCTGGACCGGGTCGAACCGGGCCCCTGGCGCAACCTGCTGTTCTGCTTCGCCTGGGGCGCCTGCGCGGCGGCGCTGATAGCGATCGTCGCCAACAGCTTCGCGACCAGATGGATAGCGACGGCGACGGCGGATCCGTCCAGCGCGGACACGCTCGGCGCGACCGTCATAGCACCGGTGGTCGAGGAGACGGCCAAGGCGGCGGCCGTCTTGCTGGTCTTCCTCTTCCGGCGCCGTGACTTCACCGGCATTCTCGACGGAGTGGTCATAGCCGGCGTCACCGCCACCGGCTTCGCGTTCACGGAGAACATCCTCTACCTGGGCACCGCCTTCGGCACCGACCAGCTCACCGGCGGCACCGGCATCGCCTCCGTCACGGCGGCGACCTTCTTCGTGCGCATCGTCATGTCGCCGTTCGCGCACCCGCTCTTCACCGTCCTCACGGGCATCGGCTTCGGCATCTCCGCACTCGCGGCGGACCGCCAGTACATCCGCCGCGTCGCCTTCCCGCTCTCCGGACTGCTGCTCGCGATGGGCCTGCACGCGATGTGGAACGGCTCCTCGGCGTTCGGCGAGTACGGGTTCTTCGCCGTGTACACGGCGTTCATGGTGCCCCTCTTCGCACTGCTGACGTGGCTGGTGATCTGGACACGGCAGCGGGAGCTGAAGACCGTACGGACGGAGCTGCCCGCCTACGCCGTGGCCGGATGGCTGTCCCCGGTCGAGCCGTACGCCCTCGGCTCGATGCGGGCCCGGCGGATCGCCCGCCAGTACGCCCGCCGCCACGCGGGCAGGGCGGCGGCGCGGAAGGTCGCGCAGTACGAGGGGTACGCGACGTCCCTGGCGTTCCTGCGGCACCGGGGCCGCCGCGGCCGCGCCGGTGCCGACTTCGTCGTACGGGAACGGGAACTGCTGGACGAACTGTGGCGACGCCGGGAGACGGCCCGCCCCGCGCTGGACTACGCCGCGCGGATCACTGCCCCTCCGGTACCGGTGGCGGCCCCGCCCTGGCCGGTGCACGGGGCGTACGGGTACGGCTGTCCGACGACTCCGGCAATGTCGACGACGCCGGCAGCCCCGTACCCGGTGTACAACCCGTACCGGTCGTAGCCGAACCCCAGCCCCCAGGCCCGGGGGCAGGAACCGCTCAGGCCGAAGCCTCCGTGAGCCGCCCGAGCTCCGCCTCCGTCAGCGTCAGCTCCCCGGCCCCGATCAGCGCGGGCAGCTGCTCCACCGTCCGTGCGGAAGCGATCGGCGCCGCCACCGTCGGCTGGGCCGCGAGCCAGGCGAGGGCGACCGTGGCGACGGGGACGTCGTGGGCCGCGGCGATCCCGTCGAGGGCGTCGAGGACCCGGCGGCCCCGCTCGGTCTCCAGGTACTTGGCGGCACCGCCCGCCCGCGCGCTGTCGACGCTCGTACCGGGCCGGTACTTGCCGGTGAGGAAGCCCGACGCGAGCGCGTAGTACGGAACAGCCGCCAGGCCGGTCCGCTCGGCGAGGTCCTGGAGCTCACCTTCGTAGGTGTCACGGGAGACGAGGTTGTAGTGGGGCTGGAGGGCCACGTACCGGGCGAGCCCCTCGCGGTCGGAGAACTCCAGGGAGGCCCGCAGCCGCTCCGCGGAGATGTTGGAGGCGGCGATGTACCTCACCTTGCCGGCCTTCACGAGTTCGTCGAGCGCGCCGATGATCTCCTCCACCGGCACCTCGGGCTGGTCGAAGTGGGTGTAGTAGAGGTCGATGTAGTCGGTGCCGAGGCGCCGCAGGGAAGCGTCGGCGGCGGCCTTGATGTTGGCGGCGGACAGGCCGCGGAACTCGGGGTGCTGGCTGACCTTCGTGGCGACGACGACGTCCGCGCGGTTGCCGCGTGACGTGAGCCACTTGCCGAGGACGGTCTCGGACTCACCGCCCTGATTGCCCTCGACCCAGGCCGAGTAGACGTCGGCGGAGTCGACGAAGTTGCCGCCGGCGGCGGTGTACGCGTCGAGGACGGCGAACGACTGCGCCTCGTCGGCGGTCCAGCCGAAGACGTTGCCGCCGAGGGCGAGCGGGAAGACCTCGAGGTCGGAGGAGCCGAGCTTGCGAAGAGAAGTCATGCTCTGTGGCAACGACCGTACGGAACCGCTCATTCCACAACAGACGCAAAGCTCCCGCAAATACCGGCAGCCCTGATGTCGGCGGTCGTCATCAGGACCACCGGTGCTTCAACCGGCCTCCGAAGCTCAGACGTTCAGGCCCTTGCCCCGCAGCCACGCCAGCGGGTCGACCCCGTTGGTGGACCCACCGGTGTGGACCTCGAGGTGCAGGTGCGCCCCGGTGACGTTGCCGGTCGCGCCCACGCGGCCGATGACGTCGCCCGTGCTGACCTTCTGGCCGACGCTGACGCCGATGGACGACTGGTGCGCGTACCAGATCTCCGTGCCGTCATCGAGGGTGAGGACCGTCTTGTAGCCGTACGACCCGTTCCAGCCCGCCTCGGTGATGGTGCCGCTGTGCACCGCTTTGATCGGCGTGCCCGTGGGGGCGGCGAAGTCGAGACCGGTGTGGTAGCCGGAGGACCAGTAGGCGCCGGCCTGACCGAAGGTCGAGGTGATGGTGTACGCGGAGGTCGGCAGCGTGTACTGCTTGGCGAGAGCGGCGAGCCGCTCTGCCTCGGCCTTCTTCCGGGCCTCCTCCTCCGCCTTCCGCTTGGCTTCGGCGGCCTTGGCCTTGGCTTCCTTCTCCGCCTTGGCGGCGGCTTCCGCGGCCGCCTTCTGGGCGGCTTCCGCGGCGTCCTGCGCGGCCTTGGTCTCGATCTGCTCCTGCTGGTGCTCGACCTGCGCCATGATCCGGGCGCGCAGCGCCTCACCGGCGCCGGAGGTGCCCTGCTCGGTGTCGGCGGCCGCCGTGCCGAGGTCACTGAGCGGGGTGGCGGAGCCTTCGGGGGTGTCGTCGTCCGAAATGAGGGAACCCACCGAGGGAAGGTCCGGAACGGAGATCGACACCGGCGGCTTGCCGGTCTGGGCGCTGGCCATGCCGCCCGCGCCCACGGCGGCTATGACGCCGACGCCCAGGACGGTGGAGCTGCGGGCGAGGCCCCCGCCGCGCTGCTTGGTGACGCGATGCCGGCCACGGACGGGACGGATGGACTCCGCGGTGGGGTTCCATTCCTGGAACGGGCCCTCTTCGGTACGGTGACCGCCGTAGCCGAAGGTTTCGGTGTCGCGCTGGTTGGGCGCGGACGGGGCCGCGGGGGCAGGCCGGTTGGACGCCACGTGGGCGTACTCCTTTCCTTCCTTCTCGCCTACCGGGTTAGCTGACGGGTTCGGAGCAGGAAGGTCTCCTACGCGCGTATACCGGCCGTGCTTCCACGGCGGCTTCCGCGCGATTCACCCCAAGTAGTGGTTCCCCGGTTCCCTTTCGGGATTCGGCGCGTGCGCACGGAGCCGCCTTCTGTGACGGCTGGGACGACCGCGCTGCGTTATCGAACGTTAATAGACGCGCGGTGGGGATTCCAGCGGTTCCACTTGATCATTAACCTTTTTCGCGCGGACCAACCTGCCACGACCGGCTTAAATCGGGCGATTTGACCACTGCGCGAGTGACTCACGGGTTTTGATGGTGTGTCAGTTGTTATGCACAGCGGTGTGATTCACTCACCGACAGTAATGAGAAGCTCGGGAAATGCACCGAGGGCCGGAACCCTTTCGGATTCCGGCCCTCGGCCTTCAGTAGCGGGGACAGGATTTGAACCTGCGACCTCTGGGTTATGAGCCCAGCGAGCTACCGAGCTGCTCCACCCCGCGTCGTTGTGACTCCAGTGTACGCCATCCGCGGGACCGCTCGCGCACACCCGGTGCTCAGCGGCCCGGGTTGTCCGTATGGGTGAGGGTCTCCCAGGCGGTGAACAGGTCGTCGGTGCCGGCGGGCCGGGTGGCGTCCGGACCGGCGGCCCCGCAGGAGGAGACGAGGAGGGCGAGCGCGGTGAGCAGTGGCAACGAGCAGGAGCGCTGTCCCACGTCGCCCCCCACTGCCCACATGCCCGCTGCCTCCGCGCTGTCGTACCGGCCCTGGAGGCAGCGTGAGCCGGGAGGCGGCGGGGCCGCAGGATCTGTTGTGGCGATCGGCCCGCGCTCAGCGCAGCAGGTGGCGGTTGGGGGCCTTGGCCCGCTCCTCGCGCTCCGGGACGACGACGACCTCCACTCCGCCGGCCGCCAGGACGCCGCTGCCGTCGGCCCCCGGCACGAAGGTGTCCGGCTCGCGCCAGGCCGTGACCACGCGTCGTACGCCCGCGTCGAGGATCAGCCGGGCGCAGGGTGCGGGGCGGGAGGCCCGGCGGGCGCAGGGCTCCAGGCTGCTGTAGACCGTCGCGCCGGCGAGCCTGGGGTCGGCCGGGTCGGTCTTCGCCAGGGCCGCCTCCTCGGCGTGCACGACCGGGTCGCCGCCCTCCCGGGAGTGGCCGCGGGCCAGCTCCGTGCCGTCGGCCGCGACCACCACCGCGCCGACGCTGAACGCCGTGTCCGACGGCGGACACTCTGCCGCCAGTTCGCAGGCGAGGGCCAGCCAGTGGTGGTCGGCGGCGACGGGGAGAGGGCCGGTGCCGGGAGCGGTCGGCTCGTAGCGCATGAGGACCACGTCCTCGATCCGCCGGGTCTCCAGCAGCCGGAGCCGGCCGGACTGGTAACCGCCGGGCCCGAAGAGGCGGGGTGCCTCGGGGTCGCCGACGAAGAGCGGGGCGAGGACCAGCTGGAGTTCGTCGGCCAGGCCCTGGGTGAGGAGCTGGGTGTGAATCAGGCCGCCGCCCTCGACCATGAGCCGTCGTACACCCCGGACGTCGTGCAGGTGGGTGAGGAGCCGCCGCCAGTCGAGGTCGGCTCCGAGCGGGACGACATCGGTGGCATCTGCGGCATCGGTGGCGATACCGAGGGCACGGGCGCGTTCGGCCCCCTTGTCGGTCGTGTAGAGGACCTTCTCGCCGCCGGTGTGCCAGAACCGTGCCGCCGGATCGAGGTCGCCGGAGCCGCTGACCGTGACCTTGAGGGGGTACTCCGGCAGGCCGGCTGCCGTGCGGGCGGTTCGCCGCTCGGGTGAGTTGACCAGCAGGCGCGGGTTGTCGGCGCGGACGGTGCCGGCGCCGATCAGGATCGCGTCGACGGACGCCCGGACCTCGTCGACCCGGTCGAAGTCGGCCGGGCTGGACAGGAGCAGGCGTTCGGGGCCGGTGTCGTCCAGGTAGCCGTCGAGGGAGACGGCGGCGGACAGCAGGACGTACGGGTGGGGCATCGACGCTCCCGGCTCGTGGAAACTCGTGGCGGACGGCGGGCTGACGGGACGGGCTTGGTTCAAGTTTGAAACAAACCTACACTGGAGGCATGACGACTCGCTGGCTCACCCCCGAGGAGCAACGCGCCTGGCGCGCGTACATCGCCGCCTCGCTGCTCCTGGAGGACGCGATCGACCGGCAGCTCCAGCAGGACGTCGGCATGCCTCACCTCTACTACTCCATCCTGTCCGTCCTGTCGGAGTCCCCGGAGCGGCGGCTGCGCATGACCGATCTCGCCGAGCGGCTGAAGATCACGCGCAGCCGGCTGACGTACGCGGTGACGCGGCTGGAGAAGGACGGCATGGTGCGGCGTGAGGCCTGCCGGTACGACAAGCGGGGCAGCATCGCGGCTCTGACCGACGACGGGTTCGCCGTTCTGGGAAGGGCGGCGCCCGGGCATGTCGAGACCGTGCGCAGCTTCCTGTTCGACCGGCTCAGCGAGGAGCAGGTGCGGCAGCTGGAGGAGATCTCCACGGCGATCGCGCAGGGGCTCCAGGAGGACGGGACACGGCCGGCGTCGGACGACGTGCCGTGGCGACGGAGGTCCTCCACGACCTGCTCCTGAGGCACCCGTTCGTGAGGCACGTCACAACGCGCATCGACCTCACCGCTTCTCATTGCTTCAAATTTAAAGCAAGGGTAGGGTTCCGGACGTGGATCTGCTTCAAATCTGAAGCAGCCTGCAAGCCGACGGCTGTGCAGCCGAACAGGAACGGAACCCGGAGGCCCCGCATGCCCGACACTCCCGCTGTCCTCGCCACCCCGCGCTCCCGCGTCCGGGTCCCGCTGCGCTTCCACGACGGCTACGAGGTCGACGCCGAGGTCGTCACCTTCCACGGTCTGGCCGACGGCCAGGAGCACGTGGCCGTCGTCCTGGGCGAGCCCGGCCCGGTTCCGCTGGTGCGGCTGCACTCCGAGTGCCTGACCGGGGACGTGTTCGGCTCCGCCCGCTGCGACTGCGGTCCGCAGTTGCGCGAGGCCGTCGAGCGCATAGCCGAGCGCGGCGGCGTGCTCCTCTACCTCCGCCAGGAGGGCCGGGGCATCGGCCTCTACAACAAGCTCGACGCGTACGCCCTCCAGGACGAGGGCCTCGACACCTACGAGGCGAACGCGGCTCTGGGGCTGCCGGAGGACGCCCGCGACTACACGGCGGCCGCCCAGATGCTCCGGGCCCTGGGCATCGGCGAGCTGGACCTGCTCTCCAACAACCCCGACAAGGCCTCCCAGCTGCGCGACCTGGGCGTGGACGTCCGCGACCGCGTCCCCACGGGCGTCTTCACCACCGCGCACAACGTCCGCTACCTGCGCGCGAAGGTCCTCCAGACCCAGCACACCCTGCCGCTTGCCGCGCTGACCGGACTCAGCGTGGGCTGAGCTTTCCGCCCCGGCCGGGTGCCGAACGAGGCGGCTTGCCCCTCGGCTCATCGGGTACAGCCTTTGAATGAGGGCGACCTCCGCAGTACCCGGAGCTTATGGAAAGTGACCGTTTCGTGACCGATCTCGGCGGCCCCGGCGACACCCGGGCGAGGAGACCGGGCGATGGCCCGGAGGCCGTCGCGGCACAGATAGCCGACGCCGTGGAGAGCCTGACGGCCCTGTGGTCGGTCGCCGCCCAGGAGGCGTCCCTGCGGCTGTCCCTGCACCAGCTGCGGGCGCTGCGCACCTTGGAGGCGGCGCCCGGCCTGAACCTGACGGCCCTGGCGGACCAGCTGGACATCGGCCTCCCCACCGCCAGCCGCCTCTGCGACCGCCTGGCCGCGGCCGGCCTCCTGGAACGCGCCCCGCATCCGGACACCCGCCGCGAGGTACAGCTGTGGCTCACCACGCACGGGCAGCACGTCCTGGGCGACGTCGCAGGTCGCAGGGCACAGGCCCTGGCCAGCACACTAGCGGCGATGGAACCGGGGGAACGGGTGGCGTTGAGCCGGGGGTTGCGGGGGTTTCTTGCCGCGCGGGATGCGGAAGTCCCGCGTGCCGGCGGGGTCGACGGGACCGACCGGGCTGGCAGGACCGGCGGGACCGACCGGGCGGACCGGACCGACCAGACCGACCAGGCTGGCAGGACCGACCGGAGCGACCCGACCGACCGGGGCGACCCGACCGACCGGGGCGACCCGACCGACCAGACCGACCGCAGCGACCCGACCGACCAGGCCGACCAGACCGACCGGGCTGGCAGGACCGACCCCGCCGACCCGACCGACCAGGCCAGCGAGACTGCCCGCGACTGCGAGACCGACCCGACTGGCCGGACCGACCCGACTGGCGGACCGTAGCGGCGGCAAGTGCGATCGGTCCCGCCAGTAACCCCGCCGCACTACCCGCGCCCGACGCCCGACCACATGGCCCGTGGGCCGACCGCACAGCCCGCGCCCGCTCCCGGCCACATGGCCCGGGCCCGCTCCCCGGCCGAACGGCCCGCGCCCGGCCACACAACCCCCACTCCTCCCAGAAAACGCGGCGCCCGTCAGCCGCCCGAGCCGTGACTGCTCCCCCCACCGGCGCCGCCACCACCCAGCACCGCCACACACGTGTCGTCCCGCACCGGACGGGCCGCGCTGCCCGCGTCCCGGAGGACCACCGCGGCCACCACCGCCGGGTCGCAGCCGAGGAGCACGGCGTCGTCGGGTGGCGTCCAGCGGCCGGGCAGGCCGTCGCTGTGCAGGACGAGCAGGCTGTCGTCCTGCCACGGCTGCCGCTGCACGGACACGGGCGCCGGAGCCTGCGCGCCCACGATGCCGGGCTGGGACAGCATCGCCTTCCAGGTGCCGTCGGTCCGCAGGCGGGCGCCGACGTTGCCGATCCCCGCGAAGTGCAACCGGCCGGAACCGATGTCCAGTTGGGCCACGGCGACGGCCGCGCCCCGGGTGCGGCGCAGGGCCCGGCCCAGATGCCGCAGTATCTCGGCGGGCGGCCGGTCGGCCACGCCGTGCAGCGCGTCCACGGCGGTGCCGGACGCCTCGGCGGCCTTGGGGCCGTGACCGAGCCCGTCGGCGAGCAGCAGGGTCAGTCGGTCGCCGGCGCACACCCGGCTCCAGGCGTCGCCGGAGTACTCGGCCCGGCCGAGGGGGACGTTGACGCCACCGGCGCGCAGACCGCGCGGGGGCGTCCGATGCCGGCCGGCGGGCGGCTCGTGGTCGATGCGGGCCACGGCCACGGTGCCCCGGCCGGAGGCGCTGTGCAGGTCGAAGTCGTTCGCTATGCGCCGGCACGTGCCGAGGCCGGCGCCCAGGGAGGCCGCGGTGGTGTAACCGTCGCGCATCGCCGCCGCGACGTCCGGGATGCCGGGGCCGTGGTCGAGCGCGACGAGTTGCACGGACAAGCGCCCGTCATCGGCGTGTGCGCGCTCGACGAGGTTGATGACGACGTACCCGCCGTCCGCGTGCCGCACCAGGTTGGTCGCCAGCTCCGTCGCCACGAGCGCCGCGGTCGCGGTGCGGTGCGGTCCGAGCCCGGCACACTCACTGGCCGCCTCGGCCGCCACCCGGACGTCCCGCACCCGGGTCGAGTCGTCCACCGGCACGTCCCACACCCTGCTCATCACGACCCCGGCCGGGCCGGCGGCACGACCGTGGCCCAGGCGGTGACGGTGACGGTGGTGCCCTCACCGGGCCGGCTGTCCACCTCGAACTCGTGGACCAGCCGCTTGGCCCCGCTCAGGCCGAGCCCGAGCCCGCCGCCGCTGGTGTAGCCGTCGGTCATCGCCTGGTCCAGGTCGCGGATGCCGGGCCCGGCGTCGACGAAGGCCAGCCGCAGACCGGGCGACGGCCCGGTGCCCAGCGGGGTGATCTCCACGTGGCCACCGCCGCCGTGGACGAGGGTGTTGCGGGCCAGCTCACTGGCGGCGGTGACGAGCTTGGTCTGCTGCACCAGACCGAACCCGAGTTCGGCGGCGGCCTGCCGGACCTGCTGCCGTACCCAGGCCAGGTCGGCGTCCGAGCCGATCGGCAGGCTGGCCGAGGCGGCGTGGCGGGAAGCCCGCATCACGGACTCCCCCCGTCCCGATGCTCCCCCGCGGTGAGCATCTCCATCGCGCGTTCGACGTCCAGGGCCGTACGCAGTCCGGGCAGGGTGAGCCCCAGCTCGACCAGGGTGATCGCCACCGCCGGGCGCATCCCGGCCAGCACCGTACGGGCGGCCAGCAGTCCGGCTCCCGCGGCGATCTCGGCGAGGACCCGCCCCAGGAAGGAGTCGACGACGTCCACGCCGGAGATGTCGATGACCACGCCGGTCACGCGGGTGTGCGCGATCCGTTCGGTGATGTCCTGCTGGAGCTGCTCGGCCATCCCGTCGTGCAGTTCACCCTGGAGAGTGACCAGCAGGATGTCGCCCAGCCGGAGGACCGGCACCGAGAAGCCGTGCCCGCCCAAGGGCCCGGCGACCGGGGGTCCGTCGATCGGGGGCCCGAATCCCGCGGGCCCGTTCCCCGAGGGGCCGGTCATCGCGCGCCCGCGTCGGCCGCCCGGACCGGAGCGATCTCGACGCCCTGCCGGCTGAGCGCGTAGGCCAGGGCGTCCGCCAGGCTCGCGCGGGTGAGCACCGTGCCGAGGTCGATGCCCAGATGGACGATGGTCTGCGCGATCGCCGGCCGGATGCCGGAGACGATGCACTCGGCGCCCATCAGCCGGGCCGCGGCCACCGTCTTCATCAGGTGCTGGGCGACCAGCGAGTCGACCGTGGGCACGCCGGTGATGTCGAGAATGGCGAACCGGGCGCGCTCGGCGACGATCGCGTCCAGCAGGCTCTCCATGACCACCTGGCTGCGCGCGCTGTCCAGCGTGCCGATCAGTGGTACGGCGACGGTGCTCTCCCAGAGTTTGATCACCGGGGTGGCCACTTCGTTCAGTTGTTCGCGCTGCCGTGCGATCACCTCCTCGCCCGCGCTGACCGTCGTCTCCAGCACGACCAGACGCAGCGTGCCCATCAGCACGGTGAGGGCCAGCACGCACTCCTGGGCCTCGGGGGCGTACGGGTCCGGGAACTCGCCGCGCAGCAGCTCGGTCACCGGTTCGCGCAGGGCGGCCACCTCGTCGGCGAGCCCGTCCGCGCCGACCCCCATGCGGGCACGGGACGCCGCCATCCGCCCCAACTGCTCGCGCACCGCCGCGAATCCGGGGGCCCGGATGTCGTCCGGCCGCCCGGTGGCCGCCACCGCGGCCAGCGCCGCCGCCACGGACCTGCCCGCCTCCACCGCCTCGTCGCGGGAGACGGTGAAGACCGTGCGGAACAGCGCGGCGTCCGCCCACCGTTGAGCGACCTGCTCCCGGCGCCGTTCGAGAAAGGCACTCACCTGCTGTGCGGCCGGCTCCCGTTCCGCGTTCTCATCCGACACCGACACGTGCATCGCTCCCTTGCATGGGCCAGCCGAGGTCGCGCTACGGCACCTCAGCCGTTACTTGCCTTATGACAAACATTAGAGCCGCCGTACGGCACCACCAAACAGCCGCTCGCCCCCACTCCCTGACCTGCGTCTGCCCCGGCCCTCACCGCCCACGCCAGTCCAGACACACCACCAGGGCGTCGTCGTCCGGGACGGTTCTGCCGCGGTGGCCGGACAGTTCACGCAGGACGGCCCGGGGCACCTCGGCGGCCCGGAGCAGCCGGGTCGACTGGATCGCCCGGGCCAGCGCGGTGGCCCCGTACGCCTCTCCGCCCGGAGACGCGGCGTCGTACACCCCGTCGCTGACGAAGACCAGCCGGTCACCGGGCTCGACCACGAACTCCTGGGCCATGTAGTCGGTCTCCTCGAACATGCCGAGCGGCAGCTGGGCGTCGAACGGCATCAGCTCCACCGCGCCCCGGCGCAGCCGCAGCAGCCGCGGGGAACCGGCGTCCACCGCCCGGACCCGCCCGGTGGCCAGCTCGATGTCCAGCATGAGCACGGACAGGTAGCAGCGGCCCCGGTAGTGGGCGTACACCGCCTGGTCGGCCAGGGCCGCCTGGTCGGCGAGGGGGAGACCGGCCCGGCGCGCGTTGCGCAGGGCGTTGATCGCCAGGTTCGTCAGCAGGGAGGCCTCTATGCCCTCGCCCATGCCGTTGGTGACGTAGAGACTGAGCCGGTCGGCCGTGGCGGACCAGTCGAAGTTGTCGCCGAAGATCGCGTACGCCGGTTCCAGCTGTGCGCCCAGCTCGTACTCGGGGCGGGAGCAGGAGCGGCCCGGCAGCAACTGCCACTGCATCTCGGCGGCCAGGGTGAGCCGGTCCCTGCGGCGGGCCTGGAGGTACACGTCGGTGTCCCGCTCGGCCACGACGACCTCGTGCCCGAGCACCTCGGCGATCTCGGCCAGTTCGCCGAGGCAGCCGCCGGCGTGCTCGCCGCCCGGCAGGGTCACCGTCAGCACGCCGAGGCGGTCGCCGCGCACGGTTACCGGCAGATGCACGCGTACCCCGTCACCCGAGTCACCCGAGTCACCCGAGCCACCCGAGCCACCCGAAAGGGTTTCCACGTACGGCTCCTGCGCGCCGAAGGCCCGGCCCGCCGGGCTGTTGTGCACGGGCAATGGCTGAAGGGTGTGCGGCGGCACGGACACCGGCTGAAGCACCGTCAGTCCGTAGTCGGCCAGGTACAGCTCGACGGAGTCCGCCGCGTACTGATCGGTCAGTACACGACGGACCGCGTCCAGCAGTTGATGGGGCGCCGCCGTGCGCAGGGCGCGCTCGGCGGTCACGAGTCTGTTCACGATCGTCGTCACGATGGTCGAAGCCCAATCCTTGAATCCTCGGTGGGACGCCCACGGCTCTTCGGGCACGGCCCTCGGCACGGGGGCCGGTGTCGCCCGGGGGCCTGTGTCGGCCCTGGCTCGCGGCCCGCCTAGTACGCTGACGGCCATCCCGGTGCCTGCGAGAGTGTGACTGTGACTTCCCTCCGACCCCGCCCTGAGCCAGCAGAGGTCGCCCGTGTGACCTCCACGGCCGCGGAGTTGCTGGAAGTCCTCTGGGGCCGGGCCTCCACGGCACCCGCCTCGGCGTCCCAGCTGCGCGTGCTGCTCATCCTGGAGCACCACGAGGGCATCAACCTGCGCACCCTCGCCGACTCCCTCGCCTCCACTCCGCCCTCGACCAGCCGGCTGTGCGACCGGCTCCAGGCGGCGGGGTTCGTCGAACGCGTGGTGAGCGCGGCGGACCGGCGCGAGGTACGGCTGCACCTCAGCGGGCGGGGCCGCGCCTTCCTGGCCGACCTGCGCATCCGCCGGGAACAGACGCTGCGCGCGGTGCTCGCCCAGATGCCCGCCGCCAAGCGGGTCGCACTGCTGCAAGGGCTGGAGGCGTTCTGCGACGCGGCCGCGGCCCAGATACACGACGACTCCGACGACTCCGCCGCGTCCGGTACCCGCACTGCCTGAATCGCCCGTCGTGGCACCGGGACGAACATTCCGGATCCTCCCCCGCGCCCGCATGGCACGGCTAGATTGTTGCCTCACGACTATAGTTGTCAAAAGACAACTGTCCGCTCCACGAGTCCCTTTGCCAACACCCGCACGCCGCACCGCCCCACCCTCCTGCCCGTACCGTGAGCACCGTGCGGGTACCCCGCCACCGCCCCGACCTGCGCCGACTGTGGTCAACGTCTCGACGGGGAGGACAGGGGGCATGAGCCGGGCGACTGGGGGTAGCGGGGCTGGAGGTGGCCTGTCGGGGGACGGGAGCGGGCCGGAACTACGAGGGAGGGCCCGTGACGGCGACGACGCGCATCGGTACGACGACGGATTCCGCCACCGACACCGGTGAGGAGCTGCCGCAGATCACCGAGCCGCAGAAGCTCGCCCCGCAGGACGCGCGCGGGCTGACCGGGCAGTTCCTCGAACGGCTCGCCGTACTGGAGGAGGGCACGCCCGAATACCAGTACGCGCGCAACACGCTCATCGAGATGAACATGTCGCTGGTGCGGTTCGCGGCCCGCCGGTTCCGTGCGAGCGGCCAGGCGATGGAGGACGTCGTCCAGGTCGGTGTCATCGGGCTGATCAAGGCCATCGACCGGTTCGAGGTCTCCCGCGAGGTCCAGTTCACCAGCTTCGCGGTGCCGTACATCATCGGCGAGATCAAGCGGTTCTTCCGCGACACTTCCTGGGCCGTGCACGTGCCGCGCCGCCTTCAGGAGGCCCGTACGGAACTCGCCAAGGCCACCGAGGAACTGTCCTCCCGCCTCGGCCGCGCGCCGAAGGTCGCGGAGCTGGCGGCGCTGATGAACCTCTCGGAGGAGGAGGTCGTCGAGGCCCAGGTCGCGGCGAACGGCTACCTCTCCTCGTCCCTGGACGCCGCCATCAGCGGCGACTCGGAGGAGAGCGACACCACGCTCTCCGAGTTCATCGGCGAGGAGGACCCGGCCCTCGAACTCGTCGAGGACTTCCACGCGCTGGCTCCCCTGGTCGCCGAACTCGACGAGCGCCAGCGCCTCATCCTCCATCTCCGCTTCGTCGAGGAACTCACCCAGGCGGAGATCGGCAAGCGCCTCGGCATCTCCCAGATGCACGTCTCCCGCCTGATCTCCCGGACGGTGGCCCGCCTGCGGTCGGGGATGCTGGCGACGGGCTAGAGCCGGTCTCAGAGCTCCAGCAGATCGATCCCATCGCCTCCCGCGAGGCCAGACGCGCTTAATGGTCGGTCCAGGCCCTTGGCGATCTCCTCGTCGCGGTTCGCCCTGCACGCCGGAGCCGCTGACGGTCCGTCCACCGGCCAGGAGGCCCGCCCCGGCGGTCCGGCATGCTTTCCGCGCGGAGGGGCCCCGGGCGGTCTGCCTGCTCCGGGCCTTCGCGGCCTTTGTGAGAGCGTCGGGGCAGCCGGTCACCGGCTCCGGGCGCTCCTCCACTCGCACTCCCCAAGCTCGCCCCGCCGGCCGACGGCACAGCCCGCGAGAGGGGCCCGCGCGTGCCTGGACCCAACTGGGCCCACCCTGGGCCGGACGGCCGACGCGGACTGGCGTACCGCCCAGGCGACTTCGCCCGCTACGTCCTCCTCGCCCCGGCGCCCGCGAGCTGTCACGCCACCGCAGGCTGAGCCGGAAACCACAGCGGCGCCCGAGCCGACCGAAGCCGACCCGGGCGCCGCGTAGCAGGTCAGGGGCTGTTGCCCCGGACCGCCTCCGGTAGGCCCTGTGGGACTCGAACCCACAACCAATGGATTAAAAGTCCACTGCTCTGCCAATTGAGCTAAGGGCCCAGGCGATGTTGCCCCCACGAGCATAGCCGGACGAGGCCGAGTCTCCGATCGGGTATCGGTTCCTGGCCGTGCCGGAGTGGGAACTGACCCTGTGACCGGTCCTGTGTCGGCCGCGGATCCACCCGTACGGGACCGAACGGCAGAGCGCCGCGACCCGCCCGTAGAAGGGGGCCACGGCGCTCGTCACGCCTGTGCGTCAGCTGTTGCGCTTCCAGCGCGGCTTGTCCTCGCGGCGCTGGAAGGAACCGCCGCCACGGTGGTCGTCACGACGACCCTGCGGACGGTCGTGCCCGGGACGGTCGTGCCCGCCGGAACGGAAGCCCGGACGGTCGTCCCGGCGGTCCCGGTTGAAGGGACGGTCGCTGCCACGGTGCCCACTGCGCTCGTCCCGGCGGAAGCCGCCGCGGTCGTCACGACGCTCGAACGGACGCCCGCCGCGGTCGTCACGACGCTCGAACGGACGGCCGCCACGGTCGTCACGACGCTCGAAGGAACGGCCGCCACGGTCGTCACGACGGAAGCCGCCGCGCTCACCCCGGTCGCCCCGGTCCGCCCGGTCGTCCCGGCGGAAACCACCACGGTCGCGGTCGCGGTCGAAGGAACGACCGCCACGGTCGCCGTCACGGTCCCGGTTGAACCCGCCGCGGTCGTCACGACGCTCGAAGGGACGGCCACCGCGGTCATCACGACGCTCGAAGGGACGGCCACCGCGGTCGTCACGACGCTCGAACGAACGCCCGCCACGGTCGTCACGACGCTCGAAGGAACGGCCACCGCGGTCCCGGTCGAAGGACCGGTCACGGTCGGCCGACCGGTCACGCCCGGCCCCGCCGCGCTCCTCACGCCGCTCCCGCCGCTCGTACGGTGCGGGAGCCTCGGCGCGCTGCTCGCGCTCGGCGTCCTGCGCGGTCCGCTGCTCCGGCACCGAGATCTCGACGCCGGCCGGAACCTCCACGGGCTCCCCGGCGATCACGGCCGCGGGCTCCTCGCCACGCTCCCGGGCGACCCGCGCGAGCAGCCGGTCGGACTCCTCGCGCAGCTCGTTCGCACGCCGCTGCGCCCGCTCCAGCTCCTTGGTGAGCTGGGCGACCTCGCGCTCGGCCTGCTGCGCGGCGTTGCCCACGGACTCGGCCTGGACCTCGGTCATCGACCGGGCGCCGGTGATCTCGGCGACCTCCGGGTCGAAGGCCGCGCCGCCCTGGATGATGTGGCGCGTGGCGTCGACGCCCGCGTCCTCCATCAGCCGGAAGATCTGACGCCGCTGGTGCGGCAGGGACAGGGACACGACCGTGCCCGTGCGGCCGGCACGCGCCGTACGGCCCGCGCGGTGCAGGTAGTCCTTGTGGTCGCCGGCCGGGTCCACGTTCAGCACCAGGTCGATGCCGTCGACGTGGATGCCGCGCGCCGCGACGTCGGTCGCGACGAGCACGTTGACGTACCCGTCCTTGAAGTCGGCCAGGGTCCGCGTCCGCGCGCCCTGGGTCATGCCGCCGTGCAGCGCGTCGGCCTTCACACCGGAGTCGCGCAGCTGCTCGGCGACGCGGTCGGCGCCCAGCTGGGTGCGGACGAAGATGATGGTGCGGCCCTTGCGGGAGGCGATCGCCGCGGTGACCGGCGCCTTGTCCTTGGGCTTCACGATCAGGATGTGGTGCGACATGGTCGTCACCGCGCCCTGGGCGGCGTCCACCTCGTGGTGGACCGGGTCCTTCAGGTACCGGTCGACGAGGGTCTTGATCTCGTTCTCCATGGTCGCGGAGAACAGCATGCGCTGACCGCCCGCCGGGATCTGGTCGAGCAGCTCCGTCACCTCGGGCAGGAAGCCCAGGTCGGACATCTGGTCGGCCTCGTCGAGAACGGCGATCTGCACGTTCTCCAGCGAGCAGGCGCCGCGGTTGATGATGTCGCGCAGCCGGCCCGGGGTGGCGACCAGGACGTCGACGCCCCTCTCCAGGGCGTAGATCTGGTTGCCCATGGACGTACCGCCGCAGACGACCTTCATCTTGAGGCCGAGGACGTCGCCGTAGGGCTGGAGCGCGTCGGCGACCTGCATGGCGAGCTCACGCGTCGGCGTGAGGATGACGGCCCGCGGCTTGTGCTTCTCGGTGCGGCCGCCGGCCAGCGTGGCCAGGGTCGGCAGACCGAAGGAGAGGGTCTTGCCGGAGCCGGTGCGGCCACGGCCGAGGATGTCCTTGCCGACCAGGGCGTCCGGGATGGTCGCGGCCTGGATCGGGAAGGGGGTGGTCACACCGTTCTGCGCGAGCTTGCGCACGACGCCCTCGGGGAGACCGAGGCCGGCGAAAGTGAGTTCGGGGGTGTCGTCGGCTGCCTCGTTCTCGGGCACGACGATGTGATCAGTACTGGCGATGGACATGCGAATGCGAAACCTTCCGGAGTCTCGTCGGCACGCGCCCGTCAACTCCGTGATTCGCGATTCGCAATACGACCGCCTCGATGCGGTCCACCACGGCAAAGGAGAGTACGCGCCACACGGCGCGCTCTGCGGTGGCGCCGGGCAAGATGGGATCAAACGATCTGCCACCATACGCACTCCGTGCCCCGCAAGGCAAACCGGACTGCGCAGGAGACAGCGGGCTGCTTTCCGACGGCCGGACAGCTTCCCGATCCCTCCCAACCAACCTCCGGCCGGAAATGTTCCCGCCGCGACGGCGCACTCCCGGCCTACGGCGGCGACCCGCCGCGACGGTGCGCTCCCGGCCCTACGCCGGCGACCCCGCCTCCGGCGCCGGCTCCCGCTGCGCCAGCTGCGGCCCCGGCGGCTCGTGCGCCGACGACGACGGCTCCGGCTTGTCCGTCGGCTCCGGCGACGAAGTCACCTCGGTCGGCGTCGGCGTGGGCTCAGGATCTGCCGACCGGGTGGGCGTCGGCGGCGGCGGCTTCGGCGTCGGCCTGGCCGACTTCCCCGGCTTTTCACGCCCCGGCGCCGAGGCGCTCACCACGGCGGACGGCGACGCCCCGGGAGCCGCCGGCTCGCCCGCCTCACCGCCCTTGCCCTTCCCGCCCTTCTTCCCCTTGCCACGCCCGCGCTCGCCGTCGGCCGCCGCCGCACCGAGCCCGGTACCGCCGCCCGACACCGCCGAGCCACCGTCGGGCGCCTCACCGCCCCGCTGCCCGGCGGAGTGCGACGGCTTGACGCTCCCGCCCGCGTCGTCGTCGCCGACGCTCATGCAGCCGGCGGCAGCGGCGACGGCCACGACCGTGGCGGCCAGACGGACGGGTACGTACAAGGGGCGCACGGGGCCACCTCCGGGAAGGGTGATGGAGTCAACACCTCCAACTCCCGCCGCCCACAAGAGGACACGCGCCCCGTATTCACAACCCGCTCAGCCGTAACCCAGGGCGTGAAGGCGCGCGTCGTCGATGCCGAAGTGGTGCGCGATCTCGTGCACCACTGTGATCTCCGTCTCGGCGACGACGTCCTCCCGTGACTCGCACATCCGCAACGTCGGATTCCGGTAGATGGTGATGCGGTCCGGCAGCACACCGGCGTACCACTCGCCCCGGTCGGTCAGCGGAGTCCCCTCGTACAGCCCGAGCAGCTCGGGATCGTCCGAGGGCGGATCGTCCTCGACGAACACCGCGACGTTGTCCATCAGTCGCGTCAACTCCGGCGGGATCCGGTCGAGCGCCTCGGCGACCAGTTCCTCGAACTCCTCGCGCGTCATCTCCAGCACAGGCCCATTGTCGGCCACGACACAGCCGTACGAGAGCCTTCCGGCGTCGCATATCCGGCCTCGGACTTGGGCATACGGGACCAATGGTCCGCGTCCCCGCTGTAGTCCGGAGTGTCCTGAACCCGATCCGCGAGGCCCCGCGCGCGCTCGCCCGGCGCTATCGCTCCCGCCAGGCCCCGGCCACGATCGCACTCGTGCCCCAGCCGCACCCGTGGTCCCGGGCGGTGGGACTCGTGGCCGTCGTCCTCCTCGGCGCCTGGCTGGGCCTGCTGGTCGTGGGCAACGTCAGGGTCCCGGTCGGCCCCATGAACACCACCATGGCTCTGCGGCCCTCCTTCACCGGCGGCACCAAGATCAACATTTCGCCCCTGGGCGCCCTCCAGCTGGACAGCCACATCGCCCCCGTCCGCCTGGACGTGAACGTCGACCAGCTCGACCCGGAGCGCTCCCAGGCTCTGGTGGACCACCCCGAACGGCTCTCCGGCCTCCAGGACGAGGTCACCCAGGACGTCGGACGCGGCACCCTCGACCTGGCCGTCCGCTCGAGCGTCGCCGTCGTCGGCGGCGCCACCGCACTCGGCCTCGCGGTCTACCGCCGGCCCCGCCGCGCCCTGGCCGCCGGCGGCCTCGCCCTCACCCTCCTCGCCGCCTCGGGCGGCACGGCGTACGCCACCTGGCGCCCCGACTCCGTCCTGGAACCCAAGTTCTCCGGACTGCTCACCTCGGCCCCCTCCCTGGTCGGCAACGCGCGCAGCATCGTCACCGAATTCGACGTCTACCAGAAGGAATTGGCCCGCCTGGTCACCAACGTCACCAAGCTCTACGACGCCACCTCGAACCTCCCGGCCTACGCACCCGACCCCTCCACCATCCGGGTCCTGCACGTCTCCGACATCCACCTGAACCCGGCGAGCTGGAAGATCATCGCCTCGCTGGTGGAGCAGTACAAGGTGGACGTGATCGTCGACTCGGGCGACACGATGGACCACGGCACGGCCGCCGAGAACGGCTTCCTGGACCCCATCGAGGACCTCGGGGCTCCCTACGTCTGGGTCCGTGGCAACCACGACTCGATGATCACCCAGCGCTACCTGGAGGGCCTGAAGAACGTCCACGTCCTGGACGACGGCCGGGCCAAGACGATCAAGGGCCTGCGCTTCGCGGGCATCGGTGACCCGCAGTTCACCCCGGACCGCTCGAAGCAGCCCGGCAACGAGCAGTCCCAGGAGCTGGCCGGCGCCCGCCTGGCCACGGCCCTGCGCGACCAGCGCACGGCCGGCACCCCGGTGGACATCGCCATCGCCCACGAGCCGTCGGCGGCCCGAGAGGTCGACGGCGAGGTGCCTCTGGTGCTGGCCGGCCACGTCCACCACGACGAGATGGAAGTCCTGAAGTACGGCACCCGGCTCCGCATCGAGGGCTCCACGGGCGGCAGCGGCCTGCGCGCCATCGAGGGCAAACACCCGGACCCCATCGAGGCGTCGATCCTGTACTTCGACCGGGACAACCGCCGTCTCCAGGCCTGGGACGAGATCGAACTGGGCGGCCTCGGCCTGACGACAGCCGAGGTCAGCCGCCACATCCCGGAGGAGAACCAGCCCGGCGCGACCCGGTCCCCGACCACCCCCACGACGGAGTCCCCGTCGGGGTCCCCGACGCCCTCCCCCTAAACCGTTTTGGCGATAGCTCCCGCCATCCCATATGCTTCTCACGTCCCCGACGCGCTGAGAAGCGCCCAGGCGGGCCGATAGCCCTCATCGTCTAGCGGCCTAGGACGCCGCCCTTTCAAGGCGGTAGCACGGGTTCGAATCCCGTTGGGGGCACGCACCACCCTGTGCGACACTGTCGTACGACACGCTTGGTCCTGTGGAGCAGTTTGGAGTGCTCGCCACCCTGTCAAGGTGGAGGCCGCGGGTTCAAATCCCGTCAGGACCGCTGAGGTTTCACGTGAAACCTCGTGGCTGGGTAGCTCAGTTGGTACGAGCGTCCGCCTGAAAAGCGGAAGGTCGCCGGTTCGACCCCGGCCCCAGCCACAACAGCCCTCAGGGCTTGAGCCCCTCTCCATCAACACTGGAGAGGGGCTCTTTCGTGTTCTTCCCGACCCCCGATGCCCGAGACCCAGTCAAGTGATCTTGAAGGGCTAGAATCGTGCCCCCCTCACCGACCCGAGGGGCTCACGCTGCGATGCGTGACGAAGGAACGGGGTGCACATGAAGAAGACAGTCGGCAGGATCGCCATCGCTTTCGCCGTGGCCATCGGCGGTGTGGTGGCCACCAGCGGGACTGCGAACGCGTACGGCACCGGGGAATGCAAGTACTCGAAGGAGAGGACGGGCTCCGGCAACGGGGACACGGTCATCCTTCAGATCTGGCGGTGCCCGGACGGGCACGACTACGCCAGGGGGATCATCTCCGGCAGCGCCAGCGCCTCCAAGGCCCGGGTGTGGCTGGACGACTCGATCAACGGCGGCAAGAGCTGGACCGCGCGCCAGTACACGACCAGCCCGTCCAGGTCGACGCAGACGCCACAGAACAACCTGCTCTACGACGGCTCGCCGCACAAGGTGCGGGCCTGTGGTGACACCAGCGGTCACCGGACCATCTGCACTGCCTGGTACTGACCCGGCCGGATGCCGATCCGCGTCACGAAGCCGCCGCTCACTCCTCGTGGGCGGCGGCTAGTGCGTACAGGGCTCCCACACGCCCCGCCTCCCGGCTCGGCCCCGCCCCACCGTCGGTGGCAAAAGCGTTAGCCATGAAATTCCCGGGGATGAGATCCTGGATCGCGTATGTCTACGCACCCCGCCCCCGCCCTCGGCGCCCTCGCCCCCCGCCTGACCGAGCTGTCCCTGCGCGACGCGCACCGCCTCGGGCGCAGGCTCGAAGGTGCGCGCAAGATCCGTAAGCCGGAGGCCCGGGCCGCCGTGCTGGCCGAGATCGAGGCGGAGATCGGCAAGGCCGAGGAGCGGATGGCCGGGCGACGCAGCCGTCTGCCCGAGATCACGTATCCCGAACAGCTGCCGGTCAGCCAGAAGAAGGACGAGATCGCCGACGCCATCCGCGACCATCAGGTCGTGATCGTCGCCGGTGAGACCGGTTCCGGGAAGACCACGCAGATCCCGAAGATCTGCATGGAGCTCGGCCGCGGGGTCCGCGGCATGATCGGGCACACTCAGCCCCGCCGTATCGCCGCCCGCACGGTCGCCGAGCGCGTGGCGCAGGAGCTGGACACCCCGCTGGGCGAGGCCGTCGGCTGGAAGGTCCGTTTCACCGACCAGGTCGACCCGGACGCCACCTTCGTCAAGCTCATGACGGACGGCATCCTGCTCGCCGAGATCCAGACCGACCGCGAGCTGCGCGCCTACGACACGATCATCATCGACGAGGCCCACGAGCGGTCCCTCAACATCGACTTCCTGCTGGGCTACCTCGCCCAGCTGCTGCCGAAGCGCCCCGACCTCAAGGTCGTCATCACCTCGGCCACCATTGACCCCGAGCGCTTCTCGCGGCACTTCGGCGACGCCCCGATCGTCGAGGTCAGCGGCCGTACGTACCCCGTGGAGGTCCGCTACCGGCCGCTCCTGGAGGAGGACGGCGACGACGCCGACCGCGACCAGATCACCGCGATCATCGACGCGGTGGAGGAGCTCCAGAAGGAGGGCCAGGGCGACATCCTGGTCTTCCTCTCCGGCGAGCGGGAGATCCGCGACACGGCAGACGCCCTGACCAAGAAGAACTACCGCTTCACGGAGATCCTGCCCCTCTACGCCCGGCTGTCGCACGCCGAACAGCACCGCGTTTTCCAGCCGCACACCGGCCGCAGGATCGTTCTGGCCACGAACGTCGCCGAGACCTCCCTCACCGTCCCGGGCATCAAGTACGTCATCGACCCGGGCTTCGCACGGATCTCCCGCTACAGCCATCGCACCAAGGTCCAGCGCCTCCCCATCGAGCCGGTCTCCCAGGCCAGCGCCAACCAGCGCAAGGGCCGCTGCGGCCGTACCTCGGACGGCATCTGCATCCGCCTCTACAGCGAGGACGACTTCGACGCCCGCCCGGAGTTCACGGACGCGGAGATCCTCCGTACGAACCTCGCCTCCGTCATCCTCCAGATGACCGCGGCCGGCCTCGGCGACATCGAGAAGTTCCCCTTCATCGACCCGCCGGACCACCGCAACATCCGCGACGGCGTGCAGCTCCTCCAGGAGCTGGGCGCCCTCGACCCGGCGCAGAAGGACCCCCGCAAGCGGCTCACGGACACCGGCCGCAAGCTCGCCCAGCTCCCCGTCGACCCGCGGCTGGCCCGCATGGTCCTGGAGGCGGACAAGAACGGCTGCGTGCGCGAGGTCATGGTCATAGCCGCCGCGCTGTCCATCCAGGACCCGCGCGAGCGCCCCGCCGACAAGCAGACCCAGGCCGATCAGCAACACGCCCGGTTCAAGGACGAGACCAGCGACTTCCTTGCCTACCTCAACCTCTGGCGCTACATCCGCGAGCAGCAGAGGGAGCGCGGCTCGTCCTCCTTCCGCCGGATGTGCAAGCAGGAGTACCTCAACTTCCTTCGCATCCGCGAATGGCAGGACATCTACAGCCAGTTGCGCACGGTCGCGAAGCAGATGGGCATCCACCTCAACGAGGACGACGCCCCGGCCGACCGCATCCACGTCTCCCTCCTCGCGGGCCTGCTGTCGCACATCGGCATGAAGGACGTGAAGGACGCCGGGGGGGAGGGCGGGAGAAACACGGGGAAGAACGAGTACCTGGGCGCCCGCAACGCCAAGTTCGCGATCTTCCCCGGCTCGGCACTCTTCAAGAAACCCCCGCGCTTCGTGATGTCCGCCGAGCTCGTCGAGACGTCCCGCCTCTGGGCTCGTGTCAACGCCAAGATCGAACCGGAGTGGGTCGAACCCCTCGCCGGCCATCTCCTCAAGCGCACATACAGCGAACCGCACTGGGAGAAGGACCAGGCCGCGGTGGTGGCGTACGAGAAGGTCACGCTCTACGGCGTGCCGATCGTGGCGCAGCGGAAGGTCAACTACGGCCGGATCGACCCGGAGGTCAGCCGCGAGCTGTTCATCCGGAACGCGCTCGTCGAGGGCGACTGGCGCACGCACCACAAGTTCTTCTCGGACAACCGCAGGCTCCTCACCGAGGTCGAGGAGCTGGAGCACCGGGCCCGGCGCCGGGACATCCTGGTCGACGACGAGACGCTGTTCGACTTCTACGACCAGCGGATCCCCGAACACGTCGTTTCCGGCGCGCACTTCGACTCCTGGTGGAAGCACAAGCGGCACGAACAGCCCGACTTCCTCGACTTCGAGCGCGAGATGCTCATCACCGAGAAGGCGGGCGAGGTCACCAAGGCCGACTACCCGGACTCCTGGCGCCAGGGCGATCTCAAGTTCCGTGTGACGTACCAGTTCGAGCCGGGCGCGGACGCCGACGGCGTGACCGTCCACATCCCGCTCCAGGTCCTCAACCAGGTCACGGACGAGGGCTTCGACTGGCAGATCCCGGGCCTGCGGGAGGAGCTCGTCACGGAGCTCATCCGGTCCCTGCCCAAGCCGATCCGCCGCAACTACGTCCCGGCGCCGAATTACGCGCAGGCGTTCCTCGACCGCGCGGTCCCGCACCAGGAGCCCCTCACCACGACCATGACCCGCGAACTGCGGCGCATGGTCGGCGTGCCCTTCGAGTCGGACGACTTCGACTGGTCCAAGGTCCCCGACCATCTCAAGGTCACGTTCCGGATCGTCGACGAGCGGCGCCGCAAGCTCGCCGAGGACAAGGACCTTCAGGCTCTGAAGCTCAGGCTCCGGCCGAAGGCCCGCAAGGCCCTCTCCCAGGCGGCGGCCGCCACGGCGGAACGTCAGGGCGGCGAGTCCCTGGAGCGAAAGGGCCTCACCGACTGGACGATCGGCACCCTCACCCGCGTCTTCGAGACCAGGCGGGCCGGCCAGCCGGTGAAGGCGTACCCGGCGCTGGTCGACGACGGCGACACGGTCTCCGTACGCCTCTTCGACACGGAGGCCGAGCAGCAGCAGGCCATGTGGAAGGGCACCCGCCGCCTGATCCTGCGCAACATCCCGGTGAACCCGGCGAAGTTCGCCTCCGAGAAGCTGACGAACGCGCAGAAGCTGGCGCTGTCCGCGAATCCGCACGGCTCCATCCAGGCGCTGTTCGACGACTGCGCGATGGCGGCAGCCGACAAACTCATCGCGGACTTCGGCGGGCCGGCGTGGGACGAGGAGTCGTACCGCAAGCTGTACGACAAGGTGCGCGCCGAGATCGTCGACACGACCGTCCGTACGGTGGGCCAGGTGCAGCAGGTCCTGGCCGCCTGGCAGGCCTGTGAACGCCGTCTGAAGGCCGTACGCAGCCCCGCGCTGCTGCCGAACCTCCAGGACGTGCGGAGGCAGCTGGACGCCCTCGTGAAGCCCGGCTTCGTGACGGAGGCGGGTCTGCGTCGCTTGCCGGACCTGATGCGGTACCTGGTGGCCGCGGACCGGCGTCTGACGCAGATGCCGACGAACGTCCAGCGGGACACCACGCGGATGCAGAAGGTCCACGAGATGCAGGACGAGTACGCCTGGCTCCTGGAGCAGATGCCGCAGGGCCGGCCGGTGCCGTCGTCGGTCCTGGACATCCGCTGGATGATCGAGGAGCTCCGGGTCAGCTACTTCGCCCACGCGCTGGGCACGGCGTACCCCGTGTCCGACAAGCGGATCGTGAAGGCGATCGACGCGGCGGTGCCGTAACGGCGTGCGCACGCAGGGTGAGTTCGACCAGGGCTCCACGCTCCTGTACAGTCTCTTCTCGCAGCGCAACGCACGAATGGCGCCGCGAAACCTGGTCCTGTGGAGCAGTTTGGAGTGCTCGCCACCCTGTCAAGGTGGAGGCCGCGGGTTCAAATCCCGTCAGGACCGCAGTGAGGAAAGAGGGCTCGCACCCCGCAAGGGGCGCGGGCCCTTTCTCGTGACCAGCGACCGCGCCCCCTCGCCACCCCGTCAAGGCGGAGGCCGCGCCTGCGGCTCAGCCGCGATCAGACACAGCAAATCCCGTCAGGACCGCAGCGAATGAGCCCGGATCTTCGGATCCGGGCTCTTCTCGTTGCCCGGACCCCGCCGCGTTCAGGTTCCTTCGTGCGTCCCTGACCTGCGAGATGACCCTTCGCGGCCCCTCACGCCGTCTTGACGGCCTGTCGTTCCCCCGGTACCCAGAAACCAGGGCCGTTCCCCGTTCGGCCTTCTGGAGGTGGCGTATGGCGGCATCGGCTAGGCACGAGACGCGGGCTCTGCTCCGTGCGCACCTGGCGGCCGCGTCGTCGTACCGGCATCTCACTCGCCACTGCCCGATCTGCCATCACCTGCTGCGGCTGGCGATGGAGTCCGCCCAGTCCGCCCCTCGCACCGCCCAGGCCTCCCAGGGGGCCGTCGAGACCGAGAGCCCGGCGCGGGCATGACCGGAGGCCGGTCTCAACACCCGTCCGTGCAGGGGCTTCTGGAGCCGGTGGTTCCACTACCGCAGCTGCGGCGGAGCTAACAAGCCGCTCGGTATGTGACGGGTGTCACTGCATGAGTTTTGGAAAGTGCGGTACTTACACCCCGCCTACAACAGGTCAATTTAATATGTGCAATTGCACCCCTTCGACGGTGCTGCACACAGGGGATCCGCCACCCCTCCCCAGACTCCGACAAGGCCGCTCACAACAGGGCTCAGCAGACCGACAGCCGGCACACAAAAAAGATCGCGCTGGACCCGGCGGAGTCCAGCGCGACCGACGACGCACCCTGTTATATGCCTGGAGAGCTCTGACTGGCGTGGGCGTGGGGCCTGTTGGGGCAGGACCCGCGTCGCTTGGAGCTGTGGTTCCGGACGCCTCGGCTGACAGGGGACCAGCCGGTTTGCCCGGTTATTCAGTTGTTCAGGCCTCGCTGCGCTGCTGCGGAATGCCCGCGAGCAGAGCGCGGACCTCGGCCTCGCGGTAGCGACGATGCCCGCCGAGCGTGCGGATCGACGTGAGCTTGCCGGCCTTCGCCCACCGCGTGACCGTCTTGGGGTCGACGCGGAACATGGTGGCGACCTCAGCCGGGGTCAGCAGCGGCTCGGCATCAGGGGTGCGAGCGGTCATGAGCGGCCTCCTCGGGAGAACCGAACCTTCTCGGTTCTTTCCTCTAAATTCTGCACCTTGACCCGCGTTGCCCGAAATGGCGGACGCGAGTCGAGTCGGTTATAGGACGAACGGCTTGTCCTCGGCACTACAACTACACCATCTGTCCAGCCGCGTCGGCCAAACCGATGGAATTGCCCTCCCAGGTGTTCATCAGCGACGGAAGCCGATGGACCATGCCATAGCGGACAGTCACGCCACTGTGACGATCAGTCACAGGACGATCAGGAGTCACCAGACCCCCCAAAGCGTGCAATGCGGAGATTCCGCCCACGATGCAGCACAACGGGACGGAAGGAGCCCCCCGGACTCCTTGTCCTATTTTGGCATGAGGAGGGGCAAGGGACGCAAGGGCCATGTACGTGCAGTCCGTCACGTTTGGCCTACTTGAGAGGTACGCCCGGATCAGGACCTACGTCCGTTGTTGACAAGGCGTCAGTAGACGCAGAGCGCACTTCGGGAACGTCGGTGCGAGGACAAAACCCCAAAACGGGCGGTACGTCAAACGCCTGTTCGTGACCGGTCGCGAGCGGTCCGTAGGAACCGAAGGTCAGAGGTCAGTTCGCCGACCGCAGATCCCGTACGGAACGCCACCGCTCCACCAGACGTGCGTACGCCTCCCCCGCGGCCGCCCCGTCGCCCCGGCGCAGCGCGGCGATGCCCTCGGCCACGTCCGCGGCCGAGTGGTCGTCCTCCAGCGCCCCGGCCGGCAGGGCGTGCACCAGGCCGCCGTAGTCCAGCTCCACGAGCGAGCGCGGGTGGAACTCCTCCAGCCAGCGCCCGACGTCCACCAGGCCGTCGATCAGCGGCCCCTCGTCCATGGCCTCCTTCAGGGCCCGCAGGCCCCGGGCCACGCGCCGCCGGGCCTGGACCATGGGAGTGCGGTAGCGCAGCACCGGCGTGCCGTCCTCGCTGTCGCCCTTGTCGTACTCGCGCTCCTCGTCGGCGACCAGCACGAACCAGTTGATCGGCACCTGCCAGGTCGCCGTACGGATCCACGGCCGGGCGTCCGGGTTCTCCGCCAGCCAGCGCTCGTAGTCCTGGGCCGCCTGCTGGCGCAGGAAGGGCGGCAGGACCGCGTCCAGGACGGGCGGCGGGAGCTCCTCGGAGAGCTCTTCCAGGGCCTGCCAGCCGCGCAGCCGGGTGCGCCAGGGGCAGACGCAGACGACGCCGTCGACGTCCAGCACGAAGGCGTCCTGGCTCTCGTGCACCGGCACCAGGACCGGCGGGGTGGGCGCCAAGTCGGCCAGGGCGCGGCGGAGTTCGTCCTGGTACGAGGGGCGGTCGGGACGGCGCGCGTAGCGGGCCCAGTGGCTGCGCTCCGGCTCCGGGAAGGCGGCCAGCGGTTCGTACACGCGCAGATAGGTCGCGTAGGGAACGATCACCGAGGACACCTTGGGCACGCCTGCTCCCTCCCCCGCGCACGGTCGCGAAAACCTGCGGAACCCACTCACAAACGCGCGGGAAATCTATGCAAATCGTCGCACGGGTGTACTCCGGTCGGAGGTGATCCTGAGCACTGTGCGGCCGGCGGGCCCCCCAGGCTCTAATCTCGTGCTCAACAGCCCCGCCACCCGCACGGGAGCTGGTCTCCACCCGCCGCAACTTACTCAGGAGTCACCACAGTGACCGACGTAACCGGCGCACCTGCTGATGTACTGCACACCCTGTTCCACTCGGACCAGGGCGGACATGAGCAAGTCGTGCTCTGCCAGGACCGCGCGAGCGGCCTCAAGGCCGTCATCGCCATCCACTCCACCGCCCTGGGCCCCGCGCTCGGCGGTACGCGCTTCTACCCGTACGCGAACGAGGCCGAGGCCGTCGCCGACGCGCTGAACCTCGCCCGCGGGATGTCGTACAAGAACGCCATGGCCGGCCTCGACCACGGTGGCGGCAAGGCCGTGATCATCGGCGACCCGGAGCGGATCAAGACCGAGGAGCTGCTCCGCGCCTATGGCCGGTTCGTCGCCTCCCTCGGCGGCCGCTACGTCACCGCCTGCGACGTCGGCACGTACGTCGCCGACATGGACATCGTGGCCCGCGAGTGCCGCTGGACCACCGGCCGCTCCCCGGAGAACGGCGGCGCCGGGGACTCCTCCGTCCTCACCGCCTACGGCGTCTACCAGGGCATGCGGGCCTCCGCGCAGCACCTGTGGGGCGACCCCTCGCTGCGCGGCCGCCGGGTCGGCATCGCGGGCGTCGGCAAGGTCGGCCACCACCTCGTGGAGCACCTGCGGACAGAGGGCGCCGAGGTCTTCGTCACGGACGTGCGCGAGGAGGCCGTGGGGCGGGTCCTCGCCGCGCACGCGACGGGTGTCACGGCCGTCGCCGACACCGCGACCCTGATCCGCGTGGACGACCTCGACATCTACGCCCCGTGCGCTCTCGGCGGGGCCCTGAACGACGACACGGTGCCGGTGCTGACCGCGAAGGTGGTCTGCGGCGCCGCCAACAACCAGCTCGCCCACCCGGGCGTGGAGAAGGACCTCGCCGACCGCGGGATCCTCTACGCGCCGGACTACGTGGTGAACGCCGGCGGCGTCATCCAGGTGGCCGACGAGCTGCACGGCTTCGACTTCGAGCGGTGCAAGGCAAAGGCGGCGAAGATCTTCGACACCACGCTGGCCATATTCGCACGTGCGAAGGGAGACGGCATTCCGCCGGCTGCCGCGGCCGACCGGATCGCCGAGCAGCGCATGCACGACGCGGCCACGGCCCGCCGGGCGCGCTGATTCGAGAGCGCCCTCGCACGTTTGGCCGGTACCCGTCGGTGGGCAGTTAGAGAGAACTCTCACTTCTACCGGCGGGTCGACCGCCGATAAGTGGTTAAAATCGCGGTTGACCAGCGAGGACGGGGCGCCTCGAAGGTCCTGGGCGCGGGCACGTCATGCGGGCGACGTACCGTATGGGCGCGGGCTCAGGTACCGTGGAAGCCCTACGGCACGGTCTCTCCGCGGAGAGACCGTGCCGGACCATGAACGCGTGTCAAGACTCTGGGGCCGTCGAGCCCCGTCGTTGAGGGGGTCGAGCCATGGGGCGCGGCCGGGCCAAGGCCAAGCAGACGAAGGTCGCCCGCCAGCTGAAGTACAACAGCGGTGGGACTGACCTCTCACGCCTGGCCGAGGAGCTGGGTGCATCGCCTTCGAATCCGCAGCCGCCTAACGGCGGGCCGTTCGAGGACGATGATCAGGACGACGACCTGTACGCACGGTACGCCGACCTCTACGAGGACGACGATGAGGACGAGGACGACCAGTCCTCGCAACACCGTCGCGGCGCTTGACCTTGCACTGAGCACTTACCCGGTCGGTGACTTCGGTCACCGACCGGGTTCTGTGCTGCCCGCAAGGCCAGGGCCCTTCGTGCCTCAGCTCGCGTAGTCACCGATCAGGGCGGCGCCGGTGGTGTGCTCGCCCCGGTCCGTGATCTCGCCTGCCACCCACGCGTCCACGCCGCGGTCGGCCAGGGTCGCCAGGGCCACGTCCGTGGACTCCTGAGGCACGATCGCGATCATGCCGACGCCCATGTTCAGGGTCTTCTCCAGCTCCAGGCGCTCGACGTTCCCCGTCCGGCCGACGAGGTCGAAGACCGGGCCCGGGGTCCAGGTGGAGCGGTCGACGATCGCGTGCAGCTCGTCCGGGATGACCCGGGCGAGGTTGGCCGCGAGTCCGCCGCCGGTGACATGGCTGAAGGCGTGCACCTCGGTGGTGCGCATCAGGGCCAGGCAGTCCAGCGAGTAGATCTTCGTCGGCTCCAGCAGCTCCTCGCCGAGGGTGCGGCCGAACTCGTCGATGTGGGTGTCCAGAGCCAGGCGCGCCTGGTTCAGCAGGACGTGCCGGACGAGGGAGTACCCGTTCGAGTGAAGACCGGAGGACGCCATGGCGATCACCGCGTCACCCGTACGGATACGATCCGCGCCGAGCAGCCGGTCGGCCTCCACGACGCCCGTACCGGCGCCGGCGACGTCGAAGTCGTCCTCGCCCAGCAGGCCCGGGTGCTCGGCCGTCTCACCGCCGACCAGGGCGCAGCCGGCCAGCACACAGCCCTCGGCGATGCCCTTGACGATGGCGGCGACACGCTCGGGGTGGACCTTGCCGACACAGATGTAGTCGGTCATGAACAGCGGCTCGGCGCCGCACACCACGATGTCGTCCATGACCATGGCGACCAGGTCGTGGCCGATGGTGTCGTAGACGCCGAGCCGGCGGGCGATGTCGACCTTGGTGCCGACGCCGTCCGTGGCGGAGGCGAGCAGGGGCCGCTCGTAGTTCTTCAGGGCGGAGGCGTCGAAGAGTCCGGCGAAGCCGCCGAGGCCGCCGAGAACCTCGGGGCGCTGGGCCTTCTTCACCCACTCCTTCATCAGCTCGACGGCGCGGTCGCCCGCTTCGATGTCGACGCCCGCGGCTGCGTAGCTGGCACCAGTTGTCTCAGACATGGCTAATGAGAACCTTCGTGTCGTACAGCAGGTATTGCGGGCTGCCTACGGGCGGCGGATCGCGTCGGCGGCGGCCGTGGCGGCCGGGCCGGCGGCCAGCTCCGTCTCCAGCAGCTGCTTGCCGAGCAGCTCGGGGTCCGGGAGCTCCATCGGGTACTCGCCGTCGAAGCAGGCGCGGCACAGGTTCGGCTTGGCGATGGTGGTCGCCTCGATCATGCCGTCGATGGAGATGTAGGCCAGGGAGTCGGCGCCCAGGGAGGTGCCGATCTCGTCGATGCTCATGCCGTTGGCGATGAGCTCGGCGCGGGTGGCGAAGTCGATGCCGAAGAAGCAGGGCCACTTCACGGGCGGCGAGGAGATCCGGATGTGGACCTCGGCCGCGCCCGCCTCGCGGAGCATGCGGACCAGGGCCCGCTGGGTGTTGCCGCGCACGATCGAGTCGTCGACGACGACCAGGCGCTTGCCCTTGATGACTTCCTTCAGCGGGTTCAGCTTCAGGCGGATGCCCAGCTGGCGGATGGTCTGCGAGGGCTGGATGAACGTACGTCCGACGTAGGCGTTCTTCACCAGGCCGGCGCCGAAGGGGATCCCCGAGGCCTCGGCGTAACCGATGGCCGCCGGGGTGCCGGACTCCGGGGTCGCTATCACCAGGTCGGCCTCGACCGGGGCTTCCTTCGCGAGCTTGCGGCCCATCTCCACGCGGGAGAGGTAGACGTTCCGGCCGGCGATGTCGGTGTCCGGGCGGGCCAGGTACACGTACTCGAAGACACAGCCCTTGGGCTTCGCTTCCGCGAATCGGGACGTGCGCAGGCCGTTCTCGTCGATGGCGACGAACTCGCCCGGCTCGATCTCGCGGACGTAACTGGCGCCGCAGATGTCGAGGGCCGCGGACTCGGAGGCGACGACCCAGCCGCGCTCGAGACGGCCGAGGACCAGGGGGCGGATGCCCTGCGGGTCGCGGGCCGCGTAGAGGGTGTTCTCGTCCATGAAGACGAGGCTGAAGGCGCCGCGCACCTGCGGAAGGACCTGGCCGGCCGCCTCCTCGATGGTCAGCGGCTTGCCGTCCTCGTCGACCTGGGCCGCGAGGAGCGCGGTGAGCAGGTCGGTGTCGTTGGTGGCCGCCACGCGTGGCGTGCGGCCGCCCTCCTGCTTGGGCAGGTCGGCGACCAGCTCGGCGAGCTGGGCGGTGTTGACGAGGTTGCCGTTGTGGCCGAGCGCGATGGAACCGTGCGCGGTCGCGCGGAACGTCGGCTGGGCGTTCTCCCACACGGAGGCGCCGGTGGTCGAGTAGCGGGCGTGACCGACCGCGATGTGACCCTGGAGCGAACCGAGGGAGGTCTCGTCGAAGACCTGGGAGACCAGGCCCATGTCCTTGAAGACGAGGATCTGTGAGCCGTTGCTGACCGCGATTCCCGCGGATTCCTGGCCTCGATGCTGGAGGGCGTAGAGCCCGAAGTACGTGAGCTTGGCGACCTCTTCGCCCGGAGCCCAGACACCGAAGACGCCGCAAGCGTCCTGGGGGCCCTTCTCACCGGGGAGCAGGTCGTGGTTGAGTCGTCCGTCACCACGTGGCACGCCACCGAGTGTAGGCGAGGTCGTCCACTGGTCCGAATTGGGGATACCGGACTTTTCAGTGGATCACTACTCGGCGACGGCTCGCACACTCGTGCCGTTTTCGCTGGTCAGCGTCAGAGTTTGGTGATCGACTCCGTACTTCAGCTTCCCGTCGAAAAGTCGCAGCAGAGTCTTCTCGTCGGACATGAGTGAGTCTTCGCACATCATTCGGGTCGTGGACGGGCGGCCGAGGGTGATATCGCCGTCGCGGACGGTGGCCTCGGCGTTCACCTTGTTGCAGCCAAGGCTGCCGGAGACGGTGCCCTTCTTCTCGTCGAAGGTGAGGTGGGCGCGGCCGTCGGTCCGGGGCGTCGTGACAGTCCACTTGGTGCCGCTCAGCGGGGCGTCCTCGGCCTTGGTCAGGCGGACGGTGTCCCCCTGGTCGGTGGTGAGGGTGAGGTGGTCGCCGTCCACCCGGGCCTTGAGCTCCCGGTCGGAGAGGGTGCGGGCGAGGGTCTCCTCGAACTCCATGGGTTTGTTCTCGCAGGCGATCTCCGTGGACATGGTCTTGCTGAGCCGGATGCGGTCGCCGTCGACGGTGGCGTCGGCGCCGAACTTGTTGCAGCCGTAGCTGCCCTCGGCCCGGCCCTTGTCGATGGTCACGTGGGCGCCGGTCGGGGCCTTGTGGGTCCTGCCGTCCGCGGTGACGCCGTCCACGTTCCACCGCACGCCCGTCACCGGCTTCCCGGCACCGACCGAACCGCTGCCGCCGTCCGCCTTCTCGTTGCCGCAGGCCGCCATGAGCGGGACGAGCATGGCGGCGGCCGTCAGAGTCATGCGCTGCTTCTGCCTGTCCATGCCACTTCGACGGGGGACCCGGGGGGATCGGTTCCCTTTACGCCGCCGGTTCCTTCCTGTGCCTCCGCTTACCTCATCAACGGCAGGTGGGCGGACAGGTCCGCCCGCTCTCCACTGGCGCTCACGCGGGCGTCCTGGAGCGCCTGTGCCCAGGCCAGCCGCCCGGTCGCCAGCCGGATCCAGGTCATCGGATCCGTCTCGACGACGTTGGGCGGGGTGCCCCGGGTGTGCCTCGGGCCCTCCACGCACTGCACCACCGCGTACGGCGGGACACGTACCTCCGTCGAGCCACCGGGTGCCTTGGCGGCCAGCGCGTCAGCGAGCAGCCGGGTGCAGGCGGCGAGGGCCTGACGGTCGTAGGGGATGTCCAGGCCGGGGACGGCGGCGTTGAGGTCGTCGGTGTGGACGACGAGTTCGACGGTGCGGGTGACCAGGTAGTCGGCGAGGGTCATGGCGCCCGTGCGTGTGGCGAGCAGGCGGGTGCCGGGGGCGTCCGCCAGCTTCTCGGTGAGGCGTTCCCCGGTGTCGGCGTAGAGGGCGTCGAGGTCGGGGTGGGCCTCGGCGAGCTGCCGGGTGTCGTCGGCGATGCCGACGGCGCGGGCGGCGGTGGCGAAGGGCCAGTCCAGGAGGGCGAGCTCCGCCTTCGCCGGCTCCTCGCGGTCGAGGTTGCGGCTGACGCTCTCCACGGCCAGCGTCACGTGCGCCGCCAGCTCCCTGACCGTCCAGTCACCGAGCCGCGTAGGACGCGCCAACTCCTCGGCGCCGAGGGCGCGGACGGCCTGCCGTACGTTCCCGAACTGGGCGAACACGGCCGTGCGGATCTTGGCGGGGTCGTAGCTGCGGGTGCGCTTCTTGGCCGGGGACATGGCGTCAGCCTAGGGCTCTCAGCGCGGGCCGGGGACCGCCATCAGCTGGACGTGCAGCGGTAAACGGGCCCCAGGACATGCGAAAGCCCCGCCGGTCACCATGACCGGCGGGGCCTGACGTCGTGCTGCCGCGGGCGCTACGCCAGCAGTGCCGGGATCGTTCCCTCGTGGGTCTCGCGCAGTTCGGTCAGGGAGAGGGTGAACTCGCCCTGGACGTCCACCGAGTCGCCGTCCACGACACCGATGCGGGTGGCCGGCAGGCCTCGCGCGCCGCACATGTCGTTGAAGCGGAGCTCCTCCGAGCGGGGCACCGCGACGATCGCGCGGCCGGCCGACTCCGAGAAGAGGAAGGTGAAGGCGTCCAGACCGTCCGGGACGATCAGGCGGGCGCCCTTGCCGCCGAGCAGCGCCGACTCGACGACCGCCTGGATCAGACCACCGTCGGACAGGTCGTGCGCGGAGTCGATCATGCCGTCGCGGGAAGCGGCGATCAGGATCTCGGCGAGCAGGCGCTCGCGCTCCAGGTCGACCTTCGGGGGGAGGCCGCCGAGGTGGTCGTGGACGACCTGCGACCAGGCCGAGCCGCCGAACTCCTCATACGTGTCGCCGAGGAGGTAGAGCAGCTGGCCCTCCTCCTGGAAGGCGACCGGCGTGCGGCGGGCGACGTCGTCGATGACGCCCAGGACCGCGACCACCGGGGTCGGGTGGATGGCCGCCTCGCCCGTCTGGTTGTAGAGGGAGACGTTGCCGCCCGTGACCGGTGTGCCGAGCTGCTGGCAGGCGTCCGCCAGACCGCGCACGGCCTCCGCGAACTGCCACATCACCGCCGGGTCCTCGGGCGAGCCGAAGTTCAGGCAGTCGGAGACGGCCAGCGGCTTGGCGCCGGTGGTGGCGACGTTGCGGTACGCCTCCGCCAGCGCGAGCTGCGCGCCCGCGTACGGGTCGAGCTTGGCGTACCGGCCGTTGCCGTCCGTGGCGAGGGCCACGCCGAGGCCGGTCTCCTCGTCGATCCGGATCATGCCGGAGTCCTCGGGCTGGGCGAGGACCGTGTTGCCCTGCACGAAGTGGTCGTACTGGGAGGTGATCCAGGACTTGGAGGCCTGGTTCGGGGAGCCGACCAGCTTCAGGACCTGGCCCCTCAGCTCTTCGGACGTCCGCGGGCGCGGCAGCTTGTTCGCGTCGTCCGCCTGGAGGGCGTCCTGCCAGGACGGGCGGGCGTACGGGCGCTCGTAGACCGGGCCCTCGTGTGCCACCGTGCGCGGGTCGACGTCGACGATCTTGCCGCCGTGCCAGTAGATCTCCAGGCGGTCGCCGTCGGTCACCTCACCGATGACGGTGGCGATGACGTCCCACTTCTCGCAGATCTCCAGGAAGCGGTCGACCTTCTCCGGCTCGACGACCGCGCACATGCGCTCCTGCGACTCGCTCATGAGGATTTCCTCGGGCGAGAGCGTCGAGTCGCGCAGGGGGACGTCGTCCAGCGTCACGCGCATGCCGCCGGAGCCGTTCGAGGCGAGCTCACTGGTCGCGCAGGACAGGCCCGCCGCGCCCAGGTCCTGGATGCCGACGACCAGCTTCTCCCTGAAGGCCTCCAGGGTGCACTCGATGAGCAGCTTCTCCTGGAAGGGGTCACCGACCTGGACGGCCGGGCGCTTCGAGGGCTTGGCGTCGTCGAACGTCTCGGAGGCCAGGATCGACGCGCCGCCGATGCCGTCGCCGCCGGTCCGGGCCCCGTACAGGATGACCTTGTTGCCCGCGCCGGACGCCTTCGCGAGGTGGATGTCCTCGTGCCGCATCACGCCGATGCACCCGGCGTTGACCAGCGGGTTGCCCTGGTAGCAGGAGTCGAAGACGACCTCGCCGCCGATGTTGGGCAGGCCCAGGCAGTTGCCGTAGCCGCCGATGCCGGCGACGACACCCGGCAGCACGCGCTTGGTGTCGGGGTGGTCGGCGGCGCCGAAGCGCAGGGGGTCCACGACCGCGACCGGCCGGGCGCCCATGGCGATGATGTCGCGGACGATGCCGCCGACACCCGTGGCCGCGCCCTGGTAGGGCTCCACGTACGACGGGTGGTTGTGCGACTCGACCTTGAAGGTGACCGCGTAACCCTGGCCGACGTCCACCACACCGGCGTTCTCGCCGATGCCGACGAGCAGGGCGTCGTTCTCGGGTGCCTTCTCGCCGAACTGGCGCAGGTGCACCTTGCTGCTCTTGTACGAGCAGTGCTCCGACCACATCACCGAGTACATGGCGAGCTCGGCACCGGTGGGCCGGCGGCCGAGGATCTCGACCACTCGCTCGTACTCGTCCTTCTTCAGGCCCAGTTCGGCCCAGGGCAGCTCGACGTCGGGGGTCGCGGCCGCGTGCTCGACCGTGTCCAGAGGCGTCCGGCTCATGCGTTGACCAGCTTCTTGAGGATCGAGGTGAAGAACGGGAGACCGTCGGTACGACCCGTACCGACCAGCGGCTCGACGGCGTGCTCGGGGTGCGGCATGAGGCCTACGACGTTGCCGGCCTCGTTGGCGACACCCGCGATGTCGTTGTTCGAGCCGTTGGGGTTGACGTCCAGGTACCGGAAGGCGACCCGGCCCTCGGACTCCAGCGCATCCAGCGTGCGCTGGTCGGCGACGTACTGCCCGTCGATGTTCTTCAGCGGGATGTGGATCTCCTGGCCGGCGGTGTAGTCGCTGGTCCAGGCCGTCTCGGCGTTCTCCACGCGCAGCTTCTGGTCACGGCAGATGAAGTGCAGGTGGTTGTTGCGCAGCATCGTGCCGGGCAGCAGATGGGCCTCGGTGAGGATCTGGAAGCCGTTGCAGATGCCGAGGACCGGAAGGCCGGCCTTCGCCTGCTCGATCAGCGGCTCCATGACCGGCGAGAAACGGGCGATGGCCCCGGCGCGCAGATAGTCGCCGTAGGAGAAACCACCGCACAGCACCACGGCGTCGACCTGCTTGAGGTCCTTGTCCTTGTGCCACAGGGCGACCGGCTCGGCGCCCGCGAGCCGGACCGCGCGCTGGGTGTCCCGGTCGTCCAGGCTGCCGGGGAAAGTGACGACGCCAATACGAGCGGTCACTTCACGGCCTCCGCGACTTCCTCGACCCTGACCGTGAAGTCCTCGATCACGGTGTTCGCGAGGAACGACTCCGCAAGATCGTGAATGCGGGCGAGGGCGGCCTCGTCGACCGGCCCGTCAACTTCCAGTTCGAAACGCTTTCCCTGGCGGACGTCCGAGATCCCTTCGAAACCCAGCCGCGGCAGTGCGCGCTGCACCGCCTGGCCCTGGGGGTCGAGGATCTCCGGCTTGAGCATGACGTCGACTACGACGCGTGCCACTGGCACTCCCGGTGTGTGGTGCTGAGCAGGTTCCTTCAGACTACCCGCACAAAATTTCTACGCGCGTCGACTTGTAGGAATCTACGTGACGGTCATCACGATCCTGCATCGACCGGCCCACACACGAAAATTTCCGGGAAAGATTCCGGGTCGACGCCCGAAACCTATTGCGTTCGGACACGCGGACAGATTTAGTCGGGTTTCACATTGCATTGTCAGGCACTGTAGAAATGAATTGGCAAGTGCCGCAGGAAGGGACCGATATTCGTGGCGCAGAAGGTCGTGGTCACTCTCTTTGACGACATCGACGGCTCGGAAGCGGCGGAAACGATCGCCTTCGGACTGGACGGCAAGTCGTACGAGATCGACCTGAACGAAGTCAATGCCGGCGAACTGCGGAAGGCGCTCGCGCCCTACGTGGAGGCCGGCCGCAAGCGGTCCCGCTCGGGCAGGGCGTACCGGCAGACGGAGGTCGCCCCCGACCCGTCGGCCGTGCGGGCCTGGGCCCTGGCCCACAAGATGGAGGTCCCCGCGCGCGGGCGCATCCCCAAGAGGGTCTACGAGGCGTTCACCGCCGCGCAGTGACGGCCCGGTGAGGCCCGGGCGGACGACCGGTCACCCGCCCCTCGCGGCAACCGACTTGCGCAGCACCCCGGCTGATCAGCTAGAGTCTGGAGCACGCCGAGGGGCGAGGCCGAAAGGCCCAGCTCACGGAAACATGCGGGTGTAGTTCAGTAGTAGAACATCCCCCTTCCAGGGGGAAGGCGCAGTGTGCGATTCCTGTCACCCGCTCTGCATCGCCAGTACCGACCACTCTTGTGGATCAGGTAGGCTGGTGCCCGCACCGATCGGTGAGAGCCGGTCGGGAGCAAACGCGGACGTAGCTCAGTTGGTAGAGCGCAACCTTGCCAAGGTTGAGGTCGCGAGTTCGAGCCTCGTCGTCCGCTCGGGAATGAGACCCCGGTCCTGATGGACCGGGGTCTTCTTCGTGTTTCCTTCTCCGTTCCTGACATTTGTCATGCCGAGTGATGACAGCGCGCACTGCTCCCGGAGCCGCGCGACCGGGACGCTGAAGGCATGGAAAACAACGGACACGAACACGTGATTGAGGTCACTGACCTGCGGCGTGTGTACGGGGGCGGGTTCGAGGCGGTAAGCGGAATCAGCTTTTCCGTGCGACGCGGGGAGATCTTCGCCCTGCTGGGTACCAACGGCGCGGGCAAGACGTCGACCGTCGAACTGCTGGAGGGACTCGCGGCACCGGCGGACGGCCGGGTGCGGGTCCTCGGGCACGACCCGTACACCGACCGGGCCCTCGTACGGCCGCGCACCGGCGTGATGCTCCAGGAAGGCGGCTTCCCGTCCGAGCTGACCGTCGCGGAGACCGCGCGGATGTGGGCGGGGTGTGTGAGCGGGGCCCGGCCGCCGGCGGAGGTGCTGGCGCTGGTCGGGCTGGAGTCGAAGGCCGGCATCCGGGTCAAGCAGTTGTCCGGCGGCCAGCGGCGCCGGCTGGACTTGGCGCTCGCGCTGCTCGGCGACCCCGAGGTGCTCTTCCTGGACGAGCCGACCACCGGTCTCGACGCCGAAGGCCGCCGCGACACCTGGGAATTGGTGAGCGCGCTGCGCGACAGCGGTACGACGGTGCTGCTGACCACGCACTACCTGGAGGAGGCCGAGAACCTCGCCGACCGGCTGGCGATCATGCACGAGGGCCGGATCGCCACCACCGGGACCCCTGCCGAGGTGACCGCCACCGAACCGTCGCGGATCTCCTTCGAGCTGCCCGAGGGCTACTTCGTCGGCGATCTCCCGCCGCTCGGCGAGCTGGGCGTGACCGGGCACGAGACCGACGGCCGGATCATCCGGCTGCGCACCCATGAACTGCAGCGGACGGCCACCGGGCTGCTGACGTGGGCCGCGCAGGCCCGGGTGGAGCTGCGCCGCCTGGACGTGCGGTCGGCCTCCCTGGAGGAGGCGTTCCTCGGAATCGCCCGGGAGGTCTCCGCGGAGCGGGCCACGACGACGAAGGAGTACGCGGCGTGAGCGCCACCCGCACGACCTCCCGCCCGGCGCCGGCGGTGACTACCCCACTGAGCCGGATGACGGCGCTCGCCCGGGCCGAGGTGACCCTGCTCGGGCGCACCAAGGGCGCGCTCGTCGCCGCGCTGTTCGTACCGCTGGTGCTGCCGGTCAGCACGGCCCAGGCGGCCAAGGAGATGGACCTCGCCGAAGCCGGTCTGGACACCGGCACGCTGGTCCTGCCCGCCTCGGTCGGCTTCTCCCTGCTGTTCGCCGTCTACTCGGTGCTCGTCGGCGCCCTCGTCGTCCGGCGTGAGGAACTCGTCCTCAAGCGGCTGCGCACCGGTGAGCTGCGGGACGTCGAGATCCTGGCCGGTTCGGCGCTGCCCGCCGTCCTCACCGGGCTCGTGCAGTGCCTGGTGCTGGCGGTGGCCTGCTCGGCCCTGCTGGATCTGTCCATGCCGCCGGCGCCCCATCTGGCCGTCGTCGGCCTGCTGTTGGGGCTCGTGATGTGCGCCGCGCTGGCCGCCGCCACCGCGAGCTTCACCAGGACCGGTGAGAGCGCCCAGGTCACGCCCATGCCGCTGATGATCATCTCGATGGTGGGCTCCGGCATGTTCTTCCCGCTGGAGCTGCTGCCGGACCGCGTGGCCTCCGTCTGCGAACTGCTGCCGCTGACGCCCGTCGTCACCCTGGTGCGCGGCGGCTGGACCGGCGACCTGACCGTGTCCGAGGCGCTGGGCGCCGTCGCGACGGCGGTGGTCTGGATCGTCATCGCGGTGTTTGCTGTACGGCGGTGGTTCCGCTGGGAACCGCGGCGCTGACCGAAGGGGGAGTGACGGGCTGATGCGGGGGCCGGGCAGGTGGTGGCGGCGGAAGACGACGCCGGAGAAGGTCGAGACGTACACGCGGTCGTCGTTTCACTTCTTCGCGGTGATCGAGTTCTTGTTCGTCGCGCTCACGGCCGTGGCTCCGCTGGGTGTGCGGCTGGGCGGCGTGCTGCTGCTGATGGTGGGCGTGCACGCCGTCCTGTCCTTCGCCACCGTGTCGCGGGCGGTGGACTGGACGCGTGGCAGGCGGCCGCAGCCCGTACGGCTGCTGTGGGCATTGGCCGCCGTCACCGGCGCGGTCGCCGTCGCCGCGATGGGCATAGTCCAGCACGGACCGGACCGTGAGAGCGTCGAGACCGCCGCGGGTGGGGTCTTCGGAACCGTCCTGGTCTACAGTCCCGGCATCATCGCGCTGGGCGTCCGTGACCGGCGACGGGCGTTCGGGATCCCGGGCGGCTTCGCGGTGGGCGTCTGGCTCGTGTCGTTCGCGCTGGATGCCTCCGCGCTCGGCGCGCTCTTCACGGCGGTGCTCGTGCTGGGCGGCGGCGTGTTCCTCGCCTTCACTGCCGTCTTCTCCGTGTGGCTGCTCAACGCCGTCTACGAACTCGCCGAGGCACGCGAGACCCGGACCCGGCTCGCCGTCGCCGAGGAGCGGCTGCGGTTCGGGCGGGATCTGCACGACGTCATGGGGCGGAACCTCGCCGTGATCGCGCTCAAAAGCGAGCTGGCCGTGCAGCTGGCCCAGCGGGGGCGTCCGGAGGCCGTGGCGCAGATGGTCGAGGTGCAGCGGCTCGCGCAGGAGTCGCAGCGGGAGGTGCGCGAGGTCGTGCGCGGCTACCGGGAGGCCGACCTCGGGACGGAACTGGCCGGTGCTCAAGGGGTGCTGGCCGCGGCCGGCATCGACTGCACGGTGAGCGGGCGGACCCCGGTGGGGCTGCCGGCCGGGGTCCAGTCCGCCCTGGGATGGGTCATGCGGGAGGCCGCGACGAATGTCCTGCGGCACGGGGACGCACGGCGGTGTGCCGTGAGGCTGCGGGTGTGGGAGGGGCGTGTGGTCCTGTCCGTGGAGAACGACGGGGTCACGGAGGCAGGAGATGAGCCGTCCGGCTCGTCCGGCTCCGGGCTCGCCGGGCTGCGGGAGCGGCTGGCGGAGATCGACGGGACGCTGGAGGCCGGACCCGTGGGCAAGGGGCTGTTCCGGCTGACGGCGGAGATTCCGCTGCCGTCGGAGCCCGCCCCTGCCGAGTCCATAGCCGCTGTGCGTTCCATGAGTGAGGTCACGCCATGACGGCCGTGGAGCCCGTGCGGCTGCTGCTCGCCGACGACGAGCACCTCATCCGTGGGGCGCTCGCCGCGCTGCTGTCGCTGGAGGACGACCTCATGGTCGTCGCCGAGGCGGCCACCGGGCCGGAGGCGCTGGCGATGGCCCGGGCGCACCAGCCCGACGTCGCCGTACTGGATCTCCAGATGCCCGGCGCCGACGGTGTGAAGGTCGCCACATCCCTGCGCACCGAACTGCCCGGATGCAAGGTGCTCATCGTCACCAGCCACGGGCGGCCCGGGCATCTGAAACGAGCTCTGGAGGCCGGAGTGCGGGGGTTCGTGCCGAAGACCGTGAGTGCGCAGCGGCTCGCGGAGCTCATTCGCACGGTGCACGCCGGGAACCGTTATGTCGACCCGGAGTTGGCCGCCGACGCGATCGCCGCCGGGGACTCGCCGCTGACCGCCCGGGAGGCCGAGGTGCTGGAACTCGCGGCCGACGGTGCCCCCGTGGCGGAGATCGCCGAGCGGGCCGCGCTGTCGCAGGGGACCGTACGGAACTACCTGTCGTCGGCCATGTCGAAGCTCGGGGCGGAGAACCGGCATGCCGCGGTGCGGCTCGCGCGGGAGCGAGGTTGGGTATAGTGGTTCTCGCGCCACGGCGCATGCGAACGTAGCTCAGTTGGTAGAGCGCAACCTTGCCAAGGTTGAGGTCGCGAGTTCGAACCTCGTCGTTCGCTCCAGCGAGAAGCCCCCCGGTTCCGGCCGGGGGGCTTCTCTGTGTCCTACGTGCGGGTCTACGTCCAGCTGGTGCCGGTCAGGCGCTCGTACGCCTCCACGTACTTGGCGCGGGTGGCCTCGACGACCTGCTGCGGCAGCGCGGGCGGCGGCTGCTCGCTCTTGCGGTCCCAGCCGGACTCCGCCGAGGTCAGCCAGTCGCGGACGTACTGTTTGTCGTACGACGGCTGCGCACGGCCCGGCTGCCACTGGTCGGCAGGCCAGAAGCGGGAGGAATCCGCGGTCAGGACCTCGTCCGCGAGGACCAGGGAGTCGCCGTCGAAGCCGAACTCGAACTTCGTGTCCGCGAGGATGATGCCCCGCTCGCGGGCGATGTCCCGGCCCCGGGAGTAGACGGCGAGGGTCGCCTGGCGCAGCCGGGCGGCGGTGTCGGCGCCGACCTGGCGGGCGACCTCCTCGTAGGAGACGTTCTCGTCGTGCTCGCCGACGGCGGCCTTGGTGGCCGGGGTGAAGATCGGGGCGGGCAGTTCGCTGCCGTCGACCAGGCCCTCCGGGAGGGCGAGACCGCAGACCGTGCGGGACTCGGTGTACTCGACCAGGCCCGAGCCGGTCAGGTAGCCGCGGGCCACGCACTCCACGGGGACCATCTGGAGCGACTTGCAGACGAGCGTGCGGCCCTCCCAGTCGGCGGGGGCGCCCGCGGGCAGTTCCGTGCTCAGGACGTGGTTCGGGATCAGGTCGGCGAGCTGGTCGAACCACCACAGGGAGAGCTGCGTGAGGACCCGGCCCTTGTCGGGGATCTCGGTCGGCAGCACCCAGTCGAATGCGGACATGCGGTCGCTGGCGACCATCACGAGGTCGCCCGCCTCGTTCTGGTACAGCTCGCGCACCTTGCCGGTGTGCAGGTGCACCAGGCCCGGAACCTGGATCGGCTCGGGCTTTTCGACGAATCCGGACACGGTTCCTCCCCGTGGTTCTGTCTGATGGGGTTGATTCTCCCGTATGCGGGGCTGATCCCGGACAGAGGGTCAGTCGCGTTTGCAGATGCGGTCCAGGAGGTTTGCGGTGGCCCGCTGGATGCGAGCGTCGACGTGGCCGGGCCGGTCCAGGGCCGGGGTCCAGGCGAACGTTCCGGATGCGAAGACCCAGGCGCCGGAGGGGGCACGGTACAGCGAGGTCTCCTGGTGGCGCGGCGCGCCCTCCTTGTCGGTGTACGGCGAGTGGGCGAGCAGCACGCGCCCCTCGTGCTCGGGCAGCGGGGTGCGCGGGAAGTAGCGGTCGGCCTCGCCCGCCACCAGGCCCTCGATCTCGTCCCCCTCTTGTGCCCCGGTCGCCTCCCACAGCCAGTGGCCGGCGTTGCGCACGATCAGCGGATGCGGCTCGGGGACGGGACCGGCGTACTGGATGCCGATGAGCTGCTGCTCCGCCCTGTCGATCTCCCGCCACAGCACCGGCTTGCCGGGGCCCCTGCGCTTGCGGCAGGTCAGCAGGCGGTCGGGGACGCCGGACGGGGAGGGGCCCAGTTCCACCTGCCAGTACATGGAGTTGGCGGAGAGGAAGACCAGCGAGGTGCCGGCGTCGCGGGCGAGCTCCACGGCACCGCGCATCGGGGCCGACCAGTACTCGTCGTGGCCCGGGAAGACCAGGCCGCGGTAGCGGGCGGGGTCGACGCGGCCCGCGTGCAGGTCGCCTGCGGTGGCGTAGGCGACGTCGTAGCCGTAGCGCTCGGCCCAGCGGATGAAGTCGTAGGCGTGGCCGACGTGCATGGGGAGGCCGGCACCCGCGTACGGGCGGTCGAAGGAGACCGTGGTGGCCGCCTCGGCCTCGCCCAGCAGACGGCCCTTCTCGTCCCATGCGTGGTAGAGGCTGGCGCCGGTGCGGCCGTCCTCGGGGTAGAGGTTGTACGCCTGCCAGGTGATGTCGGGCAGGACGAGGAGCAGGTCGGCGGGCTGGTCGTGGCGGACCGTGAAGGGGACGTGGGAGCGGTAGCCGTCGGCGGTGGTGAGGACGGCGACGTACGCCCCGGTGTTCCAGTACGACGGGACCTGGAGCCGCCAGGACAGCCACCAGTGGTGGCAGGAGACCGTACGGTCCGCCGTGAGCGGCGGGGGCTGCACGATGCCGGACAGGCGCGGGCTCGTGGTGATCTTCGCGGCGCCGTCACCGCCGTAGTGGCCGATGCGGTAGATGTCGACGCCGAACTCCTGTGGCGGGTCGACGGTGATGTGGAAGTCGATGGCCTCGCCGGGCGCGACCGCGCCGGTAGAGGTGAAGCCCTTGATCTGGCGGTGGACGTCGTCGGCCGCGCGGGGGCCGCCGGAGCGGCTGCCCTTCTTCGGGGCGTGGGCCGGGTCCTGGTCCACGTACCAGGGGACCACCTGACCGCTGTCGTCGAAGTACGTCACGCTTCCGCGCAGCCACGGAACGGGGCCCAGCCCGAAGGGATCCGTCACGGCGTGCGCCAGCGCTCCCGACTCCCAGCGGCGGATCTGCTCCGAACCCATGGTTGCTTCCCCTCCCCTTCGCCCCCGTGGTTGTGTACTGACGTGGTGTGTGCGGTGTCTGAGGCTGTTCGGTGTTCTGCGGCCTGTGCCGTGTTCCGGGGGCTGTGCGGTTCCGTCACGTTTATGTGTTTGTCGTATGTCGCAAGCCCTTGCCATGTGCGCGAACGGTCCAAGCACATCACACAATGCGCGCACTTCGTTACTGTTCGTTTCGAATTGGCCAGAAGCGGAAGCGGGTGCTCCGGAAGTCAGGCGAGCCGGACCGGCTTCTCGGGGCGTATCCCCAACTCGGCCAGCCAGGCCCGCAGGGGCGTGGAGTCGCCGTCCTCGATCAGTGTGAGGACCTTGGGTGCGAGGTCGGCGGTGCGTTCGCCGTTGTGGAGGAGGGTCGGGCCGTCCAGCCAGTCCAGGCCCGGGGTCGCACCCGCGGTGTCCATCGCGGCGCAGCAGATCATCGCCGTGAGGTGATCGGCGAGCAGCTCGCGGGCGGTGCGCGGGGGCTGGAGGGGGAAGAGGGGGAGTGTCCGGTCGTCCCAGAGGGCGGCGGGGTCCGGGGTGGCCGGGGGGCTGGTGGATGAGGAGGCCGCGGTGAAGGGGGCGGTGGCCGACGGGCTCGGCGTCGCGGTGGTCTCCTCGCGGGACAGTTCGGCGCTGAGCCGGGCGGCGAGGGTGGCGCTGCGGGGGGTGGTGCCGGAGAGGTCTTCTTCGTCGTCAGGGGGTGGTTCGGGGCTTCGAGCGGTGAAGGGGGTCTCTCCGGCTCGGTCCGTCAGTTGGCCCGCTCGGTCGGTCAGATGGCCCGCTCGGTCCGTCAGGTGGTCGAGGACGCGGGACAGGGTCGGGCCGCCGGTGTCCGGGGCCGCGCTACCCGGGGCCGGGCGGACACCCATGGCGTCCAGGACGCGGTGGAGGCGGGCCGCGTCTATGCGCCACTTGCGGTCCACGACCTCCTCCGGATACTCGCTCCAGCCCACCGGCGACCAGTCGGGCCCGGGCCCCGCGGGGCCGCCGTGGAAGAGGCGGGCCGCGAGGAGGGAGGCGGCCTCGTCGACCGCGCCCGGCTCCTCCAGCAGATCGCAGGCGGGCCGCTCACCGAGACGGGACGCGAAGCCCTCGGCCAGGCGGTCGCGCCGGGACAGCTCCGTGAGCGCCGCCACCACACCGGCATCCAGCCGGGACGGCCAGCGGCCCATCCGCCAGGCGGGCAGCGCGACCCGGGTCAGCAGCCGGTCCCAGCCCGCGTACGCCAGGCCCACCTGCTCCTGGGCGACGATCCGCAGTCCGTAATCCACAGCCTGTGCACGCTCCGCCGCCGCGGCCGCCACGCCCCGCTCCATCTCGGCGGCGTGCACACGGCAACTGCGCAGCAGAAGCCGGGCCACCCAGCCGACACCGGCCAGCACGGCCCGTGACACCGGTCCGCGGTGCGGCGCCGAGGCCACGGCCACCGCGGCGTCCAGACCCCGGACGAAGCGCCGGGCGGCGGCTATGTCCGGGTGCGCCGAGGGGCCCGTACCGGCGACGACCGGGGCGAGGACCGCGCGCAGCTCGCCGACCCGCATCCACCACAGGAAGGGCGAGCCGATGACGAGGACCGGCGCGACCGGGTGACGGCGGTGCGGGTGTCTCCCGCCGCCCGCTATGTCGTCGTGCTCCTCGGCGGGGGGCGGGCCATGGGCGCGGTGGGTGCGGTGGGTGCGGTCCTCCAGCCAGCTGTCGCAGTCCGGCGTGAGCGCTATCGCGGAGGGCGCGGGGACGTCCAGCCGGTCGGCGAGGCCGCGCACCATCCGGTACAGGTCGGGGGCCGTCTCCTCGGTGATCGGGATGGTCGGGCTCATGGCCGGACGGGCCCGGGCGACGACCAGGGCGATACCCGCGGCGGCGAGCAGCACGAGAACCGCGACCGGCGTCAGGACCCAGCGGGCGGCATCCCAGCCGGGGCCGGCGAGACGGCCGGTGGCGGCGCCCACGAGCAGGATCACGGCGACGGCGGCGGGCAGCAGAGCGACGGCCAGCGCGCGGCTGCGCATGCGCAGCACGACGAGCGCCCGTGACCGCGCGGCCTGCGCGCCTGCCTCCACACCCATTCCGGTCACGACCCGACCTCACCCCCTCCCCGTTGACCTGACGCTGTCCTTGCTCACTCCCCCACTGTGGCACCCGCCACTGACATCGCAATGCCGGTGGGCCATGTGCCGGAACGCTTGCGCCGCACCCTAGTTGGGGCTCCGCCCTCCGTCAGCCGGATAGTGCATCGGCCACTCGATGGAATGGCTTTAGGGAGAGGTGGATGACGGACAGCGAGGCTCAGGCCCTGCATACCGAAAACTTCAGGCCCCGGATCCTGAGACGGATCCAGGGCCTGTGAGGTTCACCGGGCGGGTCGGTTTCCCGCGTTGGGGTGACGCCGGGTGGCGGGGTTGACGAGTGGCGGTGACGCCGGGCCGGGGTTGCCGGGCGGCGGGAGTGCCGGGTGACAGCGGGGTTGCTGGGTGACGGCGGGAGTGCCGAGTGGCGGTGACGCCGGGCCGGGGTCGCCGGGCGGCGGCGAGGTTACCGGGTGACGGCGGAGTCGCCGGTTACGCGCCTGCCGCCTTCGCGGCGATGTCCGTGCGGTGCTGGGAACCGTCGAGCCGGATGCGGCCGACGGCCGTGTAGGCGCGGTCGCGGGCCTCGGTGAGGTCCTTGCCGGTGGCCGTGACGGACAGGACGCGGCCGCCCGCGCTGACGATCGCGTCACCGTCGCGCTTGGTGCCGGCGTGCAGCACGTACGCGTGCGGGGCGTCCTGTACGGCGACCTCGTCGAGACCGGTGATCGGGTCGCCGGTGCGCGGGGTTCCGGGGTAGTTGTGCGAGGCGATGACCACGGTGACGGCCGCGTCGTCGCTCCAGCGCAGCGGCTCCAGGTGGGCGAGGTTGCCCGTGGCCGCGGCCATGAGGAGACCGGCCAGCGGTGTCTTCAGCCGGGCCAGGACGACCTGCGTCTCGGGGTCGCCGAAACGCGCGTTGAACTCGATCACGCGTACGCCGCGGGAGGTGATCGCGAGTCCGGCGTAGAGCAGCCCGGAGAACGGCGTGCCGCGGCGCTTCATCTCGTCCACGGTCGGCTGGAGGACGGTCTGCAACACCTCGTCGACCAGCTTCGGGTCGGCCCACGGCAGCGGGGAGTACGCCCCCATGCCGCCGGTGTTCGGGCCCTCGTCGCCGTCCAGTGCGCGCTTGAAGTCCTGGGCGGGCTGGAGCGGCACGACCGTCTCACCGTCGGTGACGGCGAACAGGGAGACCTCGGGGCCGTCGAGGTACTCCTCGATGACCACGCGCTCGCAGGCGGCGGCGTGGGCCTTGGCCGCCTCCAGGTCGTCGGTGACGACGACGCCCTTGCCGGCGGCGAGCCCGTCGTCCTTGACGACGTACGGGGCACCGAAGGCGTCGAGGGCCGTGTCGACCTCCTCGGGGGTCGTGCACACGTAAGACCGTGCCGTGGGCACCTCGGCCGCCGCCATGACGGCCTTCGCGAAGGCCTTGGAGCCCTCGAGCCGGGCGGCAGGCCCGGACGGGCCGAAGACCGGGATGCCGGCGTCGCGGACGGCATCGGCGACACCGGCGACCAGCGGCGCCTCCGGGCCGACGACCACCAGGTCCGCGCCGAGCCGCGTGGCCAGCTCGGTGACGGCCGCGCCGTCCAGGGCGTCGACCTGGTGCAGCTCTGCGACCCCGGCGATGCCGGCGTTGCCGGGGGCGCAGTGCAGCGCGGTGACGTCGGGGTCGTGGGACAGGGAGTGGCACAGGGCGTGTTCGCGGGCGCCGCTGCCGATGACGAGGACCTTCACGGGGGTCAGCCTAACGGGAGGCGGCGGGTTCCCTTTGTGCGGGCTGCCGAAGGAGACGGGGATCTTGGACTGGAGGTTCCTCCGAATCGGGTTGTGGCGACCCGCTCGTCAGGGCTTGTCCGGCCCCCTGGGGACGGCCGCTCACGGCTCGTTCGAGAACTCCTCCACCACCGTCGCCCCCAGCTCCCGGACGATCAGCTCCTGGCCGGAGAGGGCCGACTCGTCGAGGTCGGGGTCGTCGTCCTCTGGGATGTCGTCCTCGACGGAGACGGACCGGGGCTGCGGGGCGGAGGGCTGGGGTACGGGGGCGGTGGGTGCGGGGGCCGGGGTGGAGGTGCGGGTGGGTGTGCTCGACTGCTGGGCCGGGGAGGACGGGGCCGTCGCCTGGGATGCGGCAGGGCGCTGGGCGGTCGCCGTACCACCGCCGGTGCCGGTGTTGTGGCCGCCGCCTCCACCGCCGGCTCCGGCACTGTAGCCGCCACCGCCGCCGTAGCCACCGGTGCCGCCGCCGTGACCGCCCTGGCCGCCTCCGAATCCGGAAGGGCCGCCCGGGGCCTGCGGTGAGGAGCCGCCGGAGGGATCGACGATCGCCTCGATCTTCCACTGGACGTTGAACTGCTCGCCCAGCGCCTGCCGCAGCACGTCCTCACTGCCGCTGCTCAGGAAGTTGTCGCGCGCGCCGGCGTTGACGAAGCCGAGCTGGAGGGTGGTGCCGTCGAAGCCGGTCACCTGGGCGTTCTGGCTGAGCAGGATCCAGGTGAAGCGACGGCGGTTCTTGACCGCTTCCAGGATGTTCGGCCAGAGCATGCGGGGGTCGAGACCGCCGGGGGCGGGGGCAGGGGCGGGGGCGGCCGGTGTCGGGCTCGCGGGCGCCGGTGGGGCGCTGGGTGCCGGGGCGCTCGGAGCAGGCGTGCTCGCTGCCGGGGGGGTCGACGCGGGTGCGGGGGCGCCTGAGGCGGCCGTGGGTGCCGTGGGCCAGCCGCCGGGGCGACGGCCGCTGCCGGCGGAGGCCGCGGTGGGCCAGGCGCCGGGAGCCGGGGCGGAGGCGGCTGCGGGAGCGTTGGAGGGAGCGGGAGCCTGAGCGGGTGGTGTCTGGGGCGGCTGGGCGGGATGGGCCTGGGCAGGCTGGGCGTGCCCGCCGTCGACGGGGCCGGAGGTGGGTGCGGGCTCGGCGGGGGCGGGCGTACCCGACACCGTCGGCTGCTGCGCCCCCTGGCCCGTCGCGGCCGCATGCGCATGCCCGCCCGCAGCCGCCGCATGACCGCCACTGCCGCTGCCACCACCGGGGCTCCCGGGGGCCCCGGGGCCGCCACCCGGCGCTCCGGAGGCGCGGACCGCCGCCCGGGCCGCGGCCGGACCGCCACCGGGCGAAGCGGCCACCGGACCGGCCGCCGCTGCCCCATGCCCCTCGGGCCCCGGCGCGTACCCCATGGCGGGCATGCCGGCGGGGCCCTGTGAGGAGAAGCTCACGCCGCGCTCGATCCGGTCCAGGCGGGCCATGACGGACCGCTCGTCGCCGTACGCGGCGGGGAGCAGGACGCGCGCGCAGATCAGCTCCAGCTGGAGACGGGGCGAGTTGGCGCCTCGCATCTCGGTCAGCCCCTCGTTGACGAGGTCGGCGGCCCGGCTCAGCTCGGCGGCGCCGAAGGTGCCGGCCTGGGCCTGCATGCGCTCGATGACGTCGGCGGGGGCGTCGATGAGCCCCTTCTCGGCCGCGTCCGGGACGGCGGCGAGGATCACCAGGTCGCGCAGCCGCTCCAGCAGGTCGGCGACGAACCGACGGGGATCGTTCCCGCCCTCGATCACATGGTCGACGACCTCGAAGGCCGCGGCCCCGTCACCGGTGGCGAAGGCCTCGACGACCGAGTCGAGGAGGGAGCCGTCGGTGTACCCGAGCAGGGCGGTCGCCATGGCATACGTCACACCGTCCTCAGCGGCGCCGGCCAGCAGCTGGTCCATGACGGACATGGAGTCACGCACGGATCCGCCGCCGGCCCGCACGACGAGCGGGAGGACACCGTCCTCGACCGGGATGGCCTCTTTCTGGCACACCTCGGCGAGGTACTCCCGCAAGGTCCCGGGCGGGACGAGCCGGAACGGATAGTGATGGGTCCGCGATCGGATGGTCCCGATGACCTTCTCGGGCTCGGTGGTCGCGAAGATGAACTTGAGATGCTCCGGCGGCTCCTCGACGACCTTCAGCAGCGCGTTGAAGCCGGCCGACGTGACCATGTGGGCCTCGTCGATGATGTAGATCTTGTACCGACTGCTCGCAGGCCCGAAGAAGGCCTTTTCGCGCAGGTCACGGGCGTCGTCCACGCCACCGTGGGAAGCGGCGTCGATCTCGATGACGTCGATGGAACCTGGTCCGTTGCGCGCGAGGTCCTGACACGACTGGCACTCACCGCACGGCGTGGGCGTAGGGCCCTGCTCGCAGTTCAGACACCGCGCCAGGATCCGCGCACTGGTCGTCTTGCCACAGCCGCGCGGCCCGCTGAACAGGTACGCGTGGTTGACCCGGTTGTTCCGCAGCGCCTGCTGCAACGGGTCGGTGACATGCTGCTGCCCGATGACCTCGGCGAAGGTCTCCGGGCGATAGCGGCGGTACAGAGCGAGAGACGACACGCATACGAGGTTATAGGCGCCCACTGACAACGGACCCGCCACAGGAAGCCCGGAACGCAAACGCCCCCCACGCACCCGCCAGAGCCAACCTACCCTTGCTGCCTTCCGGCCCTGGGGGAGTTCAGTCAGATAGCGCCGCGTGAGGGGCTGCGCCAAGGTTACCTGATGTCGGGGGCAGGGAACGAGTTCGCGAGCACTCCCCTCGGTCATGTAATGTTTCCGGCGGAGGATTCGCCTAGAGGCCTAGGGCGCACGCTTGGAAAGCGTGTTGGGGGCAACCCCTCACGAGTTCGAATCTCGTATCCTCCGCCAGTGCCTCACCGGGCACGATGTCGAAGGGCCCCACCGCTTGCGGTGGGGCCCTTCGGCGTTGTCCGTCTCAGTTTCCGTCTCAGTTCGTTTTCGGGAGCTCCCACAGCGCGTCGCCGGCTTGCTGCGCGACCTTGCGGAGCATGGTCCCCGTCACATGCATGTAGCGGGCGCGCATCCGGGCCGCTCCCCCGGGCTCCCAGCCCATGATCGAGTCGATCACGACGTCCGGGACGCCGAGGATCAGGAGCACGGTCGCTGCGGTGTGGCGAGCGTCATGGAGACGGCCGTCCCGCACGCCAGCGTCCCGCAGGAGCCGCTTCCAGACGTGGAAGTCGGTGTTGGGGCTCAGCGGCCCGCCGGTCGGCGAGGCGAACACGTAGCCCTTGCCCTCCCAGTCGGCACCGGCCGCGATCCTCTCCCGCTTCTGGGCTTCCTGGTGCTGGCGGAGAATCTTGATCAGCGGATCTGGCAGGCCGATGGTGCGCCGCCCGGCTCGGGACTTGGTGGACTTGTGCTCGCGGCGGGTCTGCTGCTTCTGCGGGCAGTAGCCCGCCTTCCGCCCGCAGGGATCGTCCCCGCAGCCGTGGGCGTACTTCGGGCGCAGACGGTTCTTGCGGATGCGGACGTATCCCGCGTCCAGGTCGACGTCTTCCCCGACCAACTACCCAGGTCAGGGGCCGTTCTCACTGCTCACGCTGCGGAGGCGGTGGGATTTGAACCCACGGTGACATCGCCGCCACGACGGTTTTCAAGATCGTCGGCGGCCCTTGCAGCCGTCAGCCTCTACTCGACCGCCCCCGGAGGCGCCCTACCCTCCAGAGGATCAACGGCAGCCCCACGGCGACCGCTGCCTCGACCGTCGCCAGGATGAGGAATCCTCGGGCAGTTCCCGTAGACAAGGTGATCACCAACGCGGCCAAGGCACCGACGGAGATCCCCAGCGACGGACGCCAGTCATCGGTACGGATCACCGTCCAGCCAAGCAGCGCCAGTGAGAAAGCCGCAACCATGACGGCGGCAAAATGCCAGCCATAACCGTCCGGCACCCCACACCGGCCGCCATGCCGCCGGACGCACCCGCCTTCGACAAGCCCGGTCAGCCCCCAGCCGAGCGCGATAGCGAAGGACAGCCCGAAAAGGGCTCCCCACCCCTTGCTGTTCATGCCCGCATCTTAAATGCCCTTGTGTGTCCCTCGCGTGCCCGGTCGGACGGGGACCAGCGGGGAACCACAGGGCCATCCGTCGCTCACCGCCCCGTACTGCTAGAAGCGGACGAAGAGGTCGTGCCAGACCCGTGCCAGATCGTGCGGGGAACCATGGGGAACACCGGGGAACTGATTCAGCGCCCGACCACCCACCGACGCCGCTCCACCGCAGTTCATCGGGCCAGTCATCCTCAGAACACCTTAGCTTCCCAAGCTCAGGGCTCCGGCCACCGGATACGCAGTGGCCACCTGACGCGTGGTTCTGTAGCTTGCCCCCATGACCGACAACCGAAGGGGCAATGCCGCGTAGGCGCCCGTCAGCCCTGCGGGGCGACCCCCCTATCCGCCCCTGGAGGCGGCGACGGTACCCGTTCATTGATCGCCTTTCAGGATCTTGCACAGCTGACCTGCGTCGGCTAGAGCGGACCCGCTTCTGGCCCGAAGCCACAGAAGAAGCGTTCTGGCACTGGCAGGCCTATGCCCATGGCCCCCTCAGACACCTTGTAGACCCACTCACAGGTCCCGATTGCGGCATCCCTGAGTGCGGGTGTTACGGCGCAGGCTTCCGCGAGCACCTCGAAGCCGTGCTTCACGCACTGCCCAGGAAGAGCGCGCGTGAGTTGCGCGCCCTCGTGTGGGCCCTCGACGGGAAGATCCTGGCAAGGGCCAAGGTCATCCCGGCTGACAGCCTGGACGTGCCATGGTGGCGAGGTCAGCTCTAGGACCACAGGCGGCCGTCTCAGTTCCGTCTCATTCAGCCCCGTTCACGGCCGTTCAGGCGAGACCCTCAGCCGTCCCCGCGTCGACAGCCGGCCGCCCATGAACGCAGGTGAACGCCCTCGAACCAAGCCCACCACCCCACCACCCCAGTTGGAAAGCGTGTTGGGGGCAACCCCTCACGAGGTCGAATCTCGTATCCTCCGCAGCCGCCTGAACAGGCGAAACAGAGCGCCGGACCGCAGCTCGCGGTCCGACGCTCTGGCATGCTCTGGTCTCAGCCTTGGTCTCATTTATTTCTGGCATTCAAGACATTTAACCCATGCGGCGAACGCGCCCTCTGTCGGTGATCAGCGGTCACGCATCGAGTGCGCCCCGGCCCGAGGTGCCCCGAAGTGGTTCTCCTCGTGCCATCAGGCCAGCGGGTAGCCCAGGGCCAGGGCGGCCTTACGGAATGCCGGCAGACGGTCAGGGGAGACCGCAAGGTGGCGCTCGCCGATTCGGGTACACAGCACGCGCAGGCGGCGGTCGCTGATGATGAGGGCTGCCAGTGCCTCGTCTGCGCACTCGATGAGATGGGTCTGCCCTGTATCGCGGAGTCGGCCGGTGCGGCGGCCGGTGTCGTCGAGCAGGGTGGTGACGGTCTGGGGTACGGGGTGCGAGGCGGCCTGGTTCAGGTAGTCACGTAGCTCGTCGAGGGTGTGCCCGCGGTCGAGGGCGTGGAGAAGAGACGCGGTGGTGAGCGTCCAGACCCGGTCGCTTTTCCGGTCGGAGAACGCGTCCAGGAGGAGTGTGTCGGCGGAGGGCAGCCCGTCGAGGGCGACGATGTCGAAGTTCGCCAGGACGGTGACCCTGCCCGTCGGGACGGTCGAGGCAGCGACCTGGGCGGGGGTGTAGTCGTCTGTGAGGCCGACGGCGTGGGCGCCCAGGGCATTGAGGCGGAGTGCGGACAGGCCGTCGTAGCGGCTGAGTTGGTCGAGGTAGTCGCCACCCCAGTTGTCCCGGTGGTCATCGCGGGCGCCCGCCGGGGGGACGTACTCGATGTCGATGAGGCCGAGTGTGGCGGCGTACTCGAAGATCACCGCCAGGGTGTACCGACCCTGGAGGAGGGACCAGCCGTGGTAGCCGTCGTAGCCGAGGCTGCCGTATTGCGGATCCTCCAGGTACAGCTTCCACAGGGCGCGTTCACTGCGGTGGACGACTGGATCCAGACCGGCCGCGCGCATGACTGCGAACAGGTCGTCGATGGACGTCCACTCACCCGGGGCGCAGCCGGCCAGCGCTTGGCCGACGAGCTTTCGGCGCGGCTTGGCGGCGGTCAGAACGTTCGCCGAGCGCTGGCCCTTGATCTCCTCGATGCGGGAGAACTCGTCCAGGAGGCTGTTGTTCAGCCAGCGTTGCCACAGCTGAGGGATGGTCAGGTGCGGTGGCCGGGTCAGCGCGGCCCGTCCGCGCGTGGTCGGCACCAGCCGACCGCCAGTGAGCTGTGCGAGGCCGCCTGCCTGGAGCAGCATCGGCCAGGCGAAGGCGGCGATGGCCTCGTGCGGATAGAAGTCGCCGCCGTCCAGGACGTCGGCGACCGCCGAAACGGTGGCGGTGCTGGGGCGGCGGGTCTTTTCGCTGCACCGCAGCTTCTCCGTCATGCACAGGCGCAGCACCGCCAGCAGGTTGGCCTGCGCCTCGCGCTCGGTGTGCCGGACGCGTGGAGCGCCGGTGGGCTCCTGTTGCTGTTCGACCGGTATCACTGTTCGTGCTCCCCGCTCGCGTCCCGTCCTACAGATGGGCAACGTAGTCGTAGTTGCCCGGACCGCAGGTGCGCTCGAGGATCTGGACCACCCTGCGCGGGTTGTCGTAGGGGCCGGAGAAGTAGAACGGCTTGCCGTCCCGGCCGAAGCCGATGACGGGCCGGTCGCCGGGCGGGGCACCCAGGTGCACTACGGCGTCGGCGAAGCCGTCCGCGGGCTCGAAGCCAAGACCGCGGGCGTAGGCGACCGCATCGTGCACGATCGTCTGCGCCTGCTCCACGTCGATCGGCAGAGGCCGGTGATCGAAAGCCGAGTAGTACATCGATGCGTAAGTGGTCAGGGATCCGGACCCCATCACCTCGGGGTCGGTGACGTTCTTGACTCCCAGGCAGCACACGTCCACAAGGAACCCGGTGACGGTCACCCTGCTGGCACGTTCCTGGCGGGCAAGGAGAATCTGGGCGAAGCCGCCTGCGTCGGGGTCCGGCTCCTGGCCGAGGGGGTCGGCTGCCGCCCAGCCCGGAGCTTCGGCCAGGTCCAGTCCCGCGCTCCATCCCGCGTTGACCCAGCAGCCCACCACCGGCCGCTCATCCGGCGCGACGTTCGCCAGTGCCGCCTCGGCGACCCGTCTGACCAACGCGGTGGCCTGGGCCGGACGCAGCCCCAGCGCCTTCGCGATCTGCTTCGGCGCGCTGCCGCGCTCCCTCATCTCCCGGACCCGGGCCAGCAGTTCCTCGTCGCGCGTGCTCACCGTCACAGTCTGCCACTACCGTGTCGCCCCATGCGAAGAACAGGGTGGCGTCGGCGGTGCTGCCACCCTGGGTCGGGGGATACAGGAGACGAGCCGGAACGGGCAGGCCAGCATGGGTGAGTCAGTAGGCAGGACCGTCGAGCAGGTGCGAGCGCTGGTCGGTTGGGTCGGCACGGGCCGCAAGCTGACCCAGACCGGCCGTATGACGCTTGCCGACGCGCGAGCACTGGTGGAGCTTCTGGACACCGGCGACCGGATGGACCCGGTGATCGGGGACCGTACGTTCAAGACGAAGTCCAGCGAGGAGCTGTACCACCTCACGCTGCTGGTCGAGTGGGCGAAGGCGGCACGACTGTTGCGAACCGCGGGCGGGCGCCTCCTGCCGGTGAAGAAGAACGCCAAGCTACTGGACCGCCCCGACGAGCTGCGTGGCGCCCTGTTCTCCGCGCTGCCGCACATCGGCCCGGCCGTGACGATTTCCGGCTGGCTGGAATCCCTGTTCACGCACGAGTACGACCGGGGCCTGCGGGCGTTGCTGCACGGGCTGTACGCGGCCACGGCCCCGGTGCCGCTCAGTGATCTGTACGAGGTGGTGTGGCATGCGGTCAGCCCGCTGTACGTGCTTGATGACCTGTCTCCCGACCGTCTGGGGCATCTGCGCACCGCCAACGACCACGACGTCCGACGGGTCCTGAAGGCCCTCGCCTCCCTGGGCGCGGTCCATCTCACAGAGGACACCACGGAGTTGACGGCGGACGGCCGCATCGAGACGGCTCGAATGCGCGGCGAGCCCGAGCCCGGCGACGCGGTGTTGCAGATCGTTGTCGAGCTCGCCGACGTGGACGGCCCCCGGGTCTGGCGGCAGTTGCTGGCGCCCGCCGCGATCAGCCTGGACCGGCTTCACTCCGTAATCCAGGAGGCGATGGGCTGGCAGAACTGCCACATGCACGCGTTCACCATCGACGGCGTCCAGTACGGCCGTCCCGGCGGCGAACTCGGCTTCCGCGACGAGCGCACCGCCACACTGGGCGCCCTGCTCAAGCCGGGTGCCCACTTCGTGTACACGTACGACTTCGGGGACTCCTGGGAGCACATCATCACCGTGGAGCAGCTCCAGACAGCCATAGCCGGGCTCCACTACCCGCACTGTATGGACGGTGCCGGGGCGTGCCCGCCCGAGGACTGCGGCGGCGCCCCCGGCTACAGCGATCTCAAAGTGATCCTCGCCGACCCTGCGCACGAGGAACACCACGCCATGCTGGTGTGGCTCGGACTTCGGTCCGCCGCGGAATTCACCCCTGACCGTTTCGCGCCGGACGAGGCCAACGCGCGACTGCTGCGCCTCCCGGCACCATGAAGGACGAGGCGTCCGGCCACGCAGCCGCTCGCAGCCCTGGGTGCCACCGACTGCTCCACCGGCCCCGCCGCGCTCGGACAAGGAGGTATGGGCCGACCTTCCGTCCCCGGCGTTCGGGTCTTGGGCGTCGACTACACGGCGACGAGGCGCACTCTGTCGCCGCAGAGCTTCGTCATGTCGTCGATGTCCGAGGTGAGCATGACGACCGGGCGGCGCTGACGCAGCGCCGTCTCGGCCACGGCAGCGTCGATGGCGTATTTGTGACCATGCAGCCCAGCGTTGATCAGCATGGCTGAGGCGGCCTTCGCCTCCTCGTCGCCGATGTGCACGATCCGCACGCCGGACAGGACCCAGGCGAGCCGCGCCTTGTCGGTCCGGCGATGCACCGATTCGATGATGGTGAGTGCGCTGATGACCACCTCCATCCCCCGCTTGCGGGCTTCGGCGATGAGGGCGACGACGGGCTCGTGATCGCTGACGAACTTCGACAGGCCCTCGCAGTCGAGAACGAGGGTGCCTTCGTGGCTCAGCTTGCGGCGGGCCACTGCCCCTCCTCGGCGAACACCTCGTCGAAGACCCGGCGTGCCCGCTCCTGCTCTTGCTCGGAGATCGGCCCCTTTCGGCGTTCGTAGTCGGCCAGGTACTCATCCAGGATCTGACCGCGCAGTTCGCGCTCCACCGCTTCGGTGATGAACGCGGAGAACTCACGCTTGCCGACCCGTCGGCGGATCGCCTCCGCCGTCCCCTCGGGGAGGGAGAGGCTGACCCTGGTGGCTGGCCCTTCACCGACGCTGTAAGGAATCTCGCTCACGGGACCGACATTATCAAAGAAGTAGGAATTCGGCCCGGGGGGCAGCACCCGCCGGCGGCATCTCCCCGCCGATCGCCATCGCCTGCTGATCATGATGTACCCGGTGCTGGCCAAGGTCCGCTACGACAAGCTCGACGCCGTCACCGGTGACAAGAGGCTCATGGTCTCGTCGCTGGTCGTCAACTGGCTCGTCGGCCCGGCGGTCATGTTCGCGCTCGCCTGGATCTTCCTGCCGGACCTGCCCGAGTACCGCACCGGCCTGATCATCGTCGGCCTCGCCCGCTGCATCGCGATGGTCATCATCTGGAACGACCTCGCCTGCGGCGATCGCGAAGCGGCAGCGGTCCTGGTCGCGCTGCACTCGGTCTTCCAGGTACTGGCGTTCGGCCTGCTCGGCTGGTTCTACCTCGACCTGCTGCCGGGCTGGCTGAACCTCGGCGACGGCGAGCACCTCGACATCTCCATGTGGAAGATCGCCCTGAACGTCGTCATCTTCCTCGGCATCCCACTGCTGGCCGGCTTCCTCACCCGCCGCGTCGGCGAGCAGAAGCTGGGCCGCGAGAAGTACGAGTCCGGCTTCCTTCCGAAGATCGGCCCGTGGGCGCTGTACGGCCTGCTCTTCACGATCGTCGTCCTCTTCGCCCTCCAGGGGAAGACCATCACCTCGCAGCCGCTGGACGTGGCCCGCATCGCACTGCCGCTGCTGGTGTACTTCGCGGTGATGTGGTTCGGCACCTTCGCCCTGGGCAAGGTCATCGGCCTCGCCTACGACCGCACCGCGACCCTCGCCTTCACGGCGGCCGGCAACAACTTCGAGCTGGCCATCGCGGTCGCCGTCGCCACCTTCGGTGTGACGTCCGGTCAGGCGCTGTCGGGCGTGGTCGGGCCGCTGATCGAGGTGCCGGTCCTGGTGGCGCTCGTCTATGTCTCGCTGGCCTGGCGGCGGAAGTTCAGCGCCAGGCGGCAACTGACGGCAGCACCGCGGGAGAGCTGACAGGCTGGACTGCACAGCGGCGCCCAGTGCGGAGCCACCGGCTGCGCCGTCCCAGCCGGCATGGTGCGGACCTCGTGACGGCCGTCCGGGACCCGCAGGTGGTGATCGTCGGCGGCGGCCGGTCCGGGCTCGCCGCCGGCTGCCGCCTGCGCCGCCTCGACGTGACTTCTCCGTCCCTGGCCGACGACATCGACGGCCGGCCCTGTCGCCGCCCCGCTCCAGCCGCGGGGCGCCGCGGTCACATCGCCGTCAAGGGCACCCGCGCGGTGGCCGAGCGGCGCCCGCACCTGCCGGGCTGCGGCGACTGGGCCGGCCCCCTCCGCCACGCCCATCGGCGTCGGACGGCCTGCCCGGGACGCAGCCCGGGAGATCGCCGGCCTGCTCGCGCAGGGCGGTCAGGCCACGGCCGACGTGCTGGTCAGCAGCTTGCCCATCGCGGCCAGCACGGACGGCTCGACGCGGTAGTAGACCCAGGTGCCGCGCCGCTCGGAGGTCAGCAGCCCGGCCTCCTTCAGCTTTTTCAGGTGGTGGGAGACGGTCGGCTGCGAGACGCCGACGTCGGAGATGTCGCACACGCACGCCTCGCCGCCCTCGTGTGAGGCCACCGCCGAGAACAGCCGCAGCCGCACCGGATCCCCCAGGGCCTTGAACATCCGCGCGGCCGTTTCGGCCTCCTCAGCGGTGAACGGGCGCTCGGTGAGGGGCGGGCAGCACGGCGCCACGGCCTCGGGGACATCGGTTTCCAGCAGCGGCAGCGCCTGCGTATTCGACATACATCTATGTTGACATGCGTCGAACCAACGGGACCAGAGCCCTGCTGATTAGATAGATGTCTATGTTGACGTCCGTCGAATCAGGTGCCATGCTGGCCACACAAGCCATCGACAGATGTCGAATCAAAGGGGAACCTCGTGGCCGTGTCGATCAGCAGCAAGCCCACCACCGACCAGCTGCCCGTCGTGGTCATCGGAGCCGGCCCGGTCGGCCTGGCCGCCGCGGCCCGTCTCGTCGAGCACGGCCTTGAACCGCTGGTCCTGGAAACCGGGCCGTCGGCCGGCACTGCCGTACGCGGCTGGGCACACGTGCGGCTGTTCTCGACCTGGTCGGAGGTCACCGACCCGGCCGCGGAGAAGCTCCTCGCCCCGACCGGCTGGACCCGCCCCGACAGCTCCGCGTACCCCACCGGCGGCGACTGGGCCGAGAACTACCTCCAGCCCCTCGCCGACGTCCTCGGCGACAAGGTCCGCTACGGCGCCACCGTGACCGGCGTCGCCCGCGCCGGCCGCGACCGCATCGTCGACTCCGGCCGCGACGAGCAGCCCTTCGCCGTGCACATCCTGCGGGCCGACGGCCGCGAGGAACGGATCAGCGCCCGCGCGGTCATCGACGCCTCGGGTACGTGGTCCGCCCCCAGTCCGCTGGGTGCCGACGGTCTGCCCGCCCTCGGCGAGAAGGCCGCCGCCGCACACGTCTCCTACCGCGTCCCCGACCTGGGCGACCCGACCGTCCGTGCCCGGTACGCGGGCCGGTGCACCGCCGTGGCCGGTTCCGGCGCCTCCGCCTTCACCGCCCTCGCCGCCCTCGCCGACCTGGCAGCGGAGGAGCCGGGCACGCACGCGGTGTGGATCCTGCGCCGCGGCATCACCGGCTCGACGTTCGGCGGCGGCGAGTCCGACCAACTGCCCGCTCGCGGCGCCCTCGGCCTGCGCGCCAAGGCCGCGGTGGAGGATGGCCACGCGAGCGCGGTCACCGGGTTCCGTACGCAGGCCGTCGAACGGGACGGTGACCGGCTGGTCCTGGTCGCCGAGGACGGGCGCCGCCTCGACCCGGTCGACGAGGTCATCGTCCTGACCGGTCTCCGCCCGGACCTGTCCTTCCTCTCCGAGCTCCGCCTGGGCCTCGACGACCGCCTCCAGGCGCCCACCGCCCTGGCCCCGCTCATCGACCCCAACGTCCACTCCTGCGGCACCATCTACCCGCACGGCGTGAACGAGCTCTCCCACCCGGAGCAGGGCGTCTACCTGGTCGGCATGAAGTCCTACGGCCGCGCGCCCACGTTCCTCGCGATGACCGGCTACGAGCAGGTCCGCTCCGTCACCGCCGCGATCGCCGGAGACCGTGAGGCCGCCGAACGCGTCGAGCTGACCCTGCCGGAGACGGGTGTGTGCGGCGGGGCCGGTCTGTTCGACGAGCCCGACGCCGCCCCGGCCGAGGACGGAGGCTGCTGCGCCACCCCGGCCACCTTGCAGATCGGCACCGGCGCCCCGGCCACCGCCTCCGGCGGCTGCTGAAGTCCCCATCCATTCCAGGAGGTTCGCCATGACGTCCCGTGTACAGCTCGCCCTCCGCGTCCCCGACCTCGCCGAGTCCGTCGCCTTCTACACGAAGCTCTTCGGCACCGAGCCCGCCAAACTCCGCGACGGCTACGCCAACTTCGCCATCGCCGAGCCCCCGCTGAAGCTCGTTCTCATCGAAGGCACTGCAGGTGAGGCGACCCGCATGGACCACCTCGGCGTGGAGGTCGGGACGACCGAGGCGGTGCACGCCGCCACCGCCCGCCTGGGCGAGGCGGGCCTGTCCACCGACGTGGAGAACGACACCACGTGTTGTTACGCCCTCCAGGACAAGGTCTGGGTCCACGGCCCCGGCCGGGAACCCTGGGAGGTGTATGTCGTCAAGGCCGACGCCGGCTCGAAGGAACCGGCCGTCGGGGACGGTTGCTGCTGATCCGCCGATGACCGGCCTCCAGGCCGTGACCGGTACGGGGTCAGCTACAGCAATCGCAGCCTGGGCGGCAGCCGCACGCCCCGTCCGCCTCAGCATTGATGTCCGGGGCCGCAACAGCCGAGGGCGCGCAGCAACCCTTGCCCTGCCAGGCGTCCCGGCCCTCCTTGACGGCGATGGCCGCGATGACGAGGGCGGCGATGGGATCGGCCCACGACCAGCCCAGGGTCGCGTTGAGGCCCAGGCCGACCAGGAGCACGGCCGAGAGGTACGTGCACAGCAGGGTCTGCTTGGAGTCGGCGACCGCGCTGGCGGAGCCCAGTTCACGGCCCGCGCGGCGTTGGGCTGCCGACAGGAACGGCATGACCGCGAGGGAGAGGGCGGCGAGCACGATGCCGAGGATGGAACGCTCCGCCTCCCCCGTTCCGGTCAGCGCACGGACGGCGTCGACAGCGACGTAGGCGGCGAGCGCGAAGAACGACAGCGCGATGATCCGCAGGGTCGTCCTCTCCCGCGCCTCGCGCACGGCGTGCTCACGGGCGGAGAACTGCCAGGCCACCGCAGCGGCGGAGGAGACCTCGACGACCGAGTCCAGGCCGAAGCCGATCAGGGCGGTCGAGGAGGCGAGGGTGCCGGCCGTGATGGCGACGATCGCCTCGATGACGTTGTAGGTGATCGTCGCCGCGACCAGCAGACGGATCCGGCGGGCGAGCACGTCTCGGCGGGCCGGGGAGGGTCCCAGGGATATCGCGGTCATCAGCAGCATCCCTTGTCGTCGGCCTCCGCACAGGTGCGGTCGGTCTCGACAGCCACCACGGCCGCACGCAGGTCGTCCAGCGCGTGCCCGAGGCGCTCGTCGGCCAGTTCGTAGCGGGTGCGGCGGCCATCGGGCACGGTGACGACCAGTCCGCAGTCGCGCAGGCAGGCGAGGTGGTTGGAGAGCCGGGTGCGCGAGATACCGAGGGCGTCGGCGAGATCGGCGGGGTAGGCCGGGGCCTCGCGCAGCGCGAGCAGGATGCGGCAACGGATCGGATCGGCGAGCGCGCGGCCGAAGCGGGCCAGCACTTCGATGTCGGGGGCAACAGTCAGCACAGCGCGAGAGTACATCGTTTCCTGAATTCAGGAAACCATGGACCATCGGTTGACGGCTGCCGACACCGGCCATCCTGCACGGGCAACCGTCAGCACCTTTCAAGGGGCCTGAGGGACTCGATGCTTCGAGCCGGGTTGCTCCGAGCCGAGTGCGTCGCCGGGCCCGCCTTGCGCAGGTACGGTTCCGGAGCCCTCCGCTCGTCCTGGTGCCGGCCGCCGGCTGTCCGTCCTCCGCAGCAGGCGTCGGCAGAGGCGGGGCAGGAAGGCGTAGAAGCGGTCGGGAAGGAACACGGCGTCCGCGATGATCATGGCGCCGGAGAAGAGAGGCAGGCCCAGGAGCACGGCGATGCCGATGTGCATGCCCAGCAGCAGGGTGAGAACGGGGTACTTGAGCCTGCTGAAGAGCACGAACGGGAAGGCAACCTGCAAGAGCACGGCCATGTAACCGGCGATGGCGATCACGAGCGTGTACTGGTCCACGAAGTGCGAGAGCGCGGGCCAGGGCCGGAAGAGTTCGAGGTTCAGGGCGTAGTGGAGAGCGGTGCCGCTGCCCCAGGAAGGGCCCTGGACCTTGTACAGGCCGGCCGATCCGTAGAGAAGACAGACCTGCGCCGCGATGACGAACATGCCGCAGTTGTGCACCGCCGTGACCAAGGCGGTTCGGGCCTCGCGGAGTTGCCGCGCGAAGAGGCTCCTCGGCGGTTCCGGCGTGCTGCCCTTCCGAAGCGCCTTCAGCCGGTCTCTGCGCGCGTCGAGGGACCATCGCCGGCCGCACGCGGTGAGGACGAGGTAGAGGGACATCAGCAGGACCAGGTTGTCGCCCCCGTCCGTCATGAAGATCGACCGGGCATGGAACGAGGTCACCACGACGGCGAAGAGGACGGACGTGACGCGGGTCCGCCAGCCCAGCATGAACAGTGCGGACGTGACGAGAGCCAGCACGTAGCAGAGCTCGAAGTAGGCGCGGCTGCCGGACAGGGTCAGGACGCTGTTCCACCCGGTCTGCTCGAAGAGCTGGTGAGCCAGTCCGGGCGTCCACGGAGAGCCGGGCCCCCAGATCTCGTCCCGGTGCGGGAACTCACGCAGCAGGAAGATCAGGTAGAGCAGTCCGTAGCCGATGCGCAGCACCGACGCGGCGTACAGAGACACCGGCCGGCCGGTCAGGAGCTCCCACGCGGCGGTGATCCGCTCGACGAGCCACCGGTCGGCGCCGGAGGGCGCGGTCTTCTGCGCCTCATTGGGCATGGCGGGTCACCTTCCACCAGGGCAGAAGCCGGCTCTCGACCGGCGTCGGCGGGCGATCGCCGACCGCGGGGCCCGGCGCGGCGACGGGCAGCGTGACGACGCGGAGCTGAACGAAGTCGAAACTGCCGCCGTTGTGGGCGGCGACGCGGTCCGCGGCGATGTTGCTCAGGTACTTCCGCATCATCACGGCGCGTTCCGTGCGCGCCGTGTCGTCTCCTCCGTGCGAGTCGACGTAGCCGCCCCAGGCACGGCGCAACATGTTCTGTGCCGTGTGGCTGGGGAACACATGGTGCTCGACTGCGGAACTGTCCACGGCGGTCAGGTCGAACCAGGAACTCACCTGAGCCGATCCGTCGGAGCGGGTGTGCGCGGTTCTCACGAGGATCTGCCGGTTGACGGAATCGGGGTCCGGGGCGAAAAGCCGCCAATTCTGTTCGAAGTAGGGGTACACCCATGCAGTGATCTGCGGGCTGTATCTCTTGGAGACGCTGTTGGCGGGTGCCACATGAAGGAACACCATAAGCACGTGGACGACACTCGTCACCAGACAAAGGACCACGGCGGCGCACAGCCCGGCTTTCAGTGCACGCACACTTCCCGGTGGTTTCAGGGCCGCGGCCATGGCGTCAGGACATGACTGCGTGATTGGACCGGAACCGGAGTGCTGGATTTCCTCCACGGCCGCTGAGTCAATTCCGCTCGACACCGCCTACCCTGTCTTTCTCATATCAGCTGCTGCTCGCGCCTGGCGTTTTCCGCTGACTACCGCTGACGGCGCGCGGCGGGCTCGAGAAGTACTCCGCCGCGCGCCTTCATCCGGTCAGCGGACCGGCCGCGGTGGGCTGCTAGCCCTCGTGGCGCTTGGAGTCGTCGACCTTGTAGCCCTTGGGCATCTCGTCGTAGCCGAAGTGCCCCTCGGACTGCTTGCCATGGTCGGACCTGACGGGGTGGGAGGCGGATCCGGAGTCCGGCTTGCCGCCGTGGTCCGGCTTCCCAGGCTCGCCACCATGGTCCGGCCTTCCAGGCTTGCCGCCGTGGTCCGGCTTCCCAGGCTCGCCACCATGGTCCGGCCTTCCAGGCTCGCCACCGTGGTCCGGCTTCCCAGGCTTGCCGCCGTGGTCCGGCTTCCCAGGCTTGCCACCGTGGTCCGGCCTTCCAGGCTCGCCGCCGTGGTCCGGGCGGCCCGGGCGGCCCGGACCATGGTCGTGCCCGTCGCCGCCGCCCCCGCCGACAGTGTTCCCTGCGGTGCTGCCCGCGACGTTCCCCGCGGTGTTGCCGGCGGTGTTCCCGGACGTGTTGCCCGCGGAGTTCCCGACGTTCCCTGCGGTGTTGCCCGCGGTGTTTCCGGACGTGTTGCCGGCGACGTTGCCGGAGGTGGCGGCGGTGCTGACGATGGGTCCGGTCAGGCCACCCGTGACGATGCCGCCAGTGATCAGCCCGCCGCCGCCGGTCGTGCCCGTGCTGGTTCCGCCGGTCGTCGTTCCACCATTGGTGGAGGTCTCGCACCCGCTGAGGAAGATCCTGTTGCTGTCGAGCGTCACGGAGCCGTTACGGGCCAGCGCCCGGCCCTCGATGGTCGTCCCCGTGGTGACGCTGATCGAGGTCAGAGCCATGATGGTGCCCACGAAGGTGGAGGTGGTACCGAGGGTGGCCGAACTGCCGACCTGCCAGTACACATTGCACGGCGAGGCGCCGTTCGTGAGGGTCACGCTGCTGTTGGATGCCGTCGTCAGGGCTTCAGGAATCTGGAACACCCAGACGGCGTTCGGATTGCCCCCGGCGTCCAGGGTCAGGTTGCCGGTGAGCCCGACACCGGAGACAGCGGTGTGGACGCCCGGAAGCAGCGTCTGTCCATTGCCGATGGCCGCCGGGAGTGCAAAGTCCGTGGCCTGGCCGGCCGCCTGGTTGTACGCCGTGACCAGGTCGGACTTGGCCTGAAGTGCGACAGCGTCCGCAGCGTGCACGGCGCCGAGTACGATCCCGGGCGGGAATCCGGTGATGGACGGAGTCGGGTGCGTGCCGAGGTCCTGGCCGATCACCGTGGGCCCGGTGTTGGTCACTCCCGCACCTGCGAGAACCGAGAAACTCGCGGCCGTGCCCAAAGGTACGGGCGTAGCGATGGCCAGCGCCTGAGTCGGCGTCAGGGCCACCATCACGGCGGCAACCGTCGCGGCAAGAGCCGAGGCCAGCAAACCGGACAAAGTACGGCGGTGAGCTGTTCGAGGGATCTTCAGCTTCATCGAAAGGCCATTTCCTGTCGGTGCCGTGGCATACCGGGCCCTACCGATCACCCGGGAAGCCTTGTTGCTGTTACTGCCGCCGCATATTACGCAGAAATATCCTAGTAACCGACTTGAACAAGACGGGAGAATTTCCGATCATTCGAACGGCGCACAGCGCTACGAAAATACTTCGAATTCGAGTGAGCGGGTCCGTCGGCAGCCCCCCGGCCGGAGATGTCACCGTCACCCTCGATACCGTCACCGTGCGAGGACGCAATGCGGGGGTTGCCCGATAGGCTGGAGGGCAACGGGCTACCGGGCTCAGCGGGCCGCGACGGCCCGCCGGGGGCGGCTCGCACCGGCCCGGATCAACGGCAGGAGGCAGGCCATGATCCATTCCGCCGACATCCGCGAGTGGCGCAACCGCAGCGTCGTCGACCCGAAGGGCCACAAGATCGGCGTACTCGAAGCGGTCTACGTCGACACCACCACCGACGAACCGGCCATGGCCACGGTCCGCACCGGACTCCCCACCCGCCACCACCTGGCCTTCGTACCCCTCGACGAGGCAATCGTCGGGCCCGGCTACGTCAAGGTCTCCTACACCAAGTCGCTGGTGAAGAAGGCGCCCTCGGTCGGCATGGACGACATCCTGCCCGCCGAGTCGGAGCGAGCGATCTTCCAGCACTACGACATGCCCTACCAGACGGGCGCGGGCGGCGAGCGGCAACTCGCACGCCGCTGACCACCCGGTGACCGCCTGGCCGGCGCTGCGCGGTCCTCAGGAAGTGCTGCTGGGAATCACGCAGTTCTTCGGTTGCGGCTTGCCCGTCGGCCAGCCCAGGCCGACGAACTTCAGGGTGCCGGGGCCCTTTCGGCCCGGGTCCAGTTCGACTATCGCGGCCGGTTTGTCGTAGGCGTTGCCGCCTGTGGTCAGGCAGATCAGGCCGCTGGTGCCCTGGACTCGGTGGCGGGACTGGAGGAGCGACCACTGACGGCCCACGTCCTCGCGGGTGGGGACCGATTCCGGGTCGTTCTTCTGGGCCTGGTGCAGGGCCTTGCCGATGGTGATGAGGCCGTCGTGGACGAGCATCGTCCGGGAGTCCTCCAGGTTCGGGGTGGAGCCCAGCTTTATGCCCTCGCGCCGGGTCGCGCCGATCTGCTGCCTGAGGGTGTCCAGGGCCGCTTTCGGTTCGGTCAGGTACTGGGGGAGGTCCTGGTCGGCCGGCTTGCGGTCGTGGGCTGCCGTGTACTTCTTCGTCCAGGCCGTCAGTTCCGTCGCCCAGGCGTCGGGATGGGCGGGGGCCGCGTACTGCACCGTCACCTTCGCCCTGCCGTCGTCGCCGCGGAGCCTGGCCCAGTCCTTCTCCGTCATGTCCTGCCGCAGCGAGGCCGCGTCGGAGCCGCTGACGATGGTGTAGTGGCGGTCCTTGCAGCCCACCTCGGCGAGCTTCAGCGCGAAGATCCGCAGGTGGAGGGTGCGGCCCGCGAAGTAGATCGTGTCGGCCCGGGAGTCGCAGATGTTGTTGGCCGTCTGGGTGAACTGGTTGCCGGTCGAGCCAGCCTCGTCGATCGACGGGGACTCGAAGGACATCGCCGCGGGGCCGGCCGGGCCCTTCTCCTCGATCCTGCTGAAGGCCTTCGCCAGCGACTCGTTGTAGCCGTCCGGACGTTTGTCGAAGACCAGGACCGTCCTCAGGTTCTGGCGGCCGCGTTCGCCGTTGAAGTTGGCCAGGGCCTGGGCCGCGTCGTGGTTGGTGGGGAGAATGCGGGCCAGGCCCGGGAAGCGGACCTTCGCCATTCCGTCCGGCCGGTCCTCGTTGGCGATCCGGTCTCCGCTGATCCGGGCCGCGAGCACCGGGATCTTGTTCTCCGTCAGGCGGGCCACGGCCGCCTCCGTGGCGGCGAGGCTCAGGTTGAAGCCGGTGACCGCGCGCAGCCGGTCCTCGGGCGAGGCGGCCATCCGCAGCAGGGTGTCGACGACCTTCGACTGACGGCCGTAGTCCTGCCCGGGGTTGGCCAGTACCAGCCGGATCTTCGGGAGTTCTCCCTCGCCCGCGTTGGCCTGGCGCTGTCCCAGGTACGCGCCTTGGAGGTCGCTGCGCATCTGCCGGCGCAGGGCCTCCCGGTCCGACTGGAGCGGCAGCATCATCGCGACCGTGACGTACGGCTGGTTCTGCTTCTCTATGCTCCGGTTCTCGTGTGCGATGGCCCGGGCCACGTCGGTGATCTCCGGGGTGCCGAAGTCGTAGCCCTCGCCGTTGACGCCGATGCACTCGCCGTCGATCCGCTCCACGCCGTCCGCGCAGGTGTCCGGCTTGGTGAGGAGCAAGTAGGCGAACACGAGGGCTGCCGCGCCACCTATCACGACCGACAGTGAGAAGAGGATCTTCCGCCATCTGGGCATGCCCGTTATCTCCTTCTCCGGAGCTGTTCGGTGCAGGTGCAGCGCAGCAGGGGCTGTTCGTTCTCCGCGAGGCCGCTCCAGTCCGTCGCCGTCCTGCTGAGCAGGCCCGCGCCCTCGAAGTCCATGATCGAGAGGAGGTCCAGCAGCTTGGCGAGGGTGCGGGCGGTCTCCTTGCCGGTCGGTCTGGTCCGCTCCTCGCACAGCCACACCGCGTGCAGCAGCTGGTCGACGGTGCGGCGCAGCGGTGGGCCGTCCACCGGCACCAGGCCCTGGGCCCGGTCCCGCCGGGCGTCCGCCCCGCCCGGGTACGGCGCCTGGGCGATCTCCAGGAGCTCCGCGCACCACTCGCGGGGGCGGCCGGGGAGTGTGGCGGCGAGGTGGCTGACGACGTCGTCCACACCGCCGGAGACCAGGTGGTGGTTCATGCGGTGGGCGGTGAGGGAGCGGAAGGCGCCCTCGCCCGGGGTTCCGTCGCCCGGGTCCCGGTAGTGCGGTGCGCGGCCGCGCGAGGCACCGCCGCCCGGCACCCCGTCGCCGGGCCCCCCGCGGTCCGGCGCCCCGTCGCCCGGCACACCGCCGCCCGAGCCCCCACCCCCCTGGCC